>JAKBAG010000083.1 GCA_021809235.1 Acidobacteriota bacterium | reverse complement strand
AGCGACCAGAGCGTCTCCAGCGCGCGAGAGAATTCCATGGCGGCAAACTGGGTCTGGAACTCGGCAATCACACGTTCGGCCTGGGCGCGCAGCGCCAGCTCCGGCTCACCGATTTCGTCCGGCTGCGGCAAGCTGCCGGCAAAGTAGCGGTGCACCATGGCCACCACGCGGCTGACGAGGTTACCGTAGCCGTTGGCCAGATCGCCGTTGTAGCGTTGCAGCAGCGACTCAAAGGTGAAGTTGCCGTCCTGACCGAAGGAGATTTCGCGCAGCAGGAAGTAACGCAGTGCGTCAGTGCCCAGGACCTCGGCGACGGTCTCTGCGCGTACGATATTGCCGACCGACTTTGACATCTTGCTTTTATCGAAGAGCAGCCATCCGTTGGCGACGACAGCGCGCGGCAGGGGCAGTCCTGCGGCCATCAGAAACGCAGGCCAATAGACACAGTGGAAGCGGCTGATTTCCTTGCCGATGAGGTGAATGTCCGCAGGCCAGAAACGCCGGAATCGCTCCTGATCCGCAGGGTCGTCCGAGCCATAGCCAAGCGCGGTGATGTAGTTGGCAAGCGCGTCCATCCAGACGTAGATGACATGCTTTTCATCGCCGGGGACCGGAATGCCCCAGCGGAAACTGGTGCGGCTGACGGAAAGATCCTTGAGACCGCTGCGAACAAAGGCAATAACTTCGTTGCGGCGCGCCTCCGGCTGGATGAACTCCGGGTGCTGCTCATAGTACTCCAGCAATCGGCGCTCGAAGGCGGAAAGCTTGAAGAAGTAGTTCTCTTCGCTGACGGTTTCCGTGGGGCGGCCGCAATCCGGGCAAGGCGATCCCGGCGGCGCGTCGACATAGAGCTCGTCGGAGACGCAGTACTGGCCAGAGTAGGAGCCCTTGTAAATGAAGCCCCGGTCGCGAAGTTCGGAGAAGAGCTTCTGTACGCCGCGGATGTGGCGCGGCTCTGTGGTCCGGATGAAGTCGTCGCAGCTGAGGCCTAGACGCTGCCAGAGGGAACGAAATTCGCCGGAGATGGCTGCGGCAAATTCTGCCGGAGTGCGGCCGGCCTGTGCGGCCGAGCGCTCAATCTTCTGGCCATGCTCGTCGGTACCGGTCAGGAACCAGGTAGCTACACCCTGGGCGCGTTTGGAGCGAGCCAGCGCATCACAGACGATCGTCGAGTAGGCATGGCCGAGGTGAGGCCGTGCATTGACGTAATAAATCGGAGTCGTGATGTAGAAACGCTGCTGCGTTGATGCTGATACTTCCGTCATGGCAGGCCCATCGATCTCGTAAAGCTGCTGGAGAAACAGTGATAATTTTCATCTTAAATGACGCATGCACCTGCCTGGCACAGGTGGCTTCCGGCAGGGAGGGAAATCCCCAATCCGGTAGAATCAACGTTGAAGTTTCTCCCAATTCAGCGCACTGGCAACCTGTATTCCGGAAGGGTGAGCCACAGAAGAGGCCCGAGTGTATCGCGAACTGCAGAAGCAACTGATTGAAGCCGTGCGAACGATTCTTGAGACCAGCTGGGGGCTGGAGGTTTCCGACGTGGTGCTGGAGCAGCCACCGGATCTGGCCATGGGAGAGTTTGCCCTGCCGGTGGCCTTTGAGCTGGCACGCAAGCTGCGCAAGGCTCCGCGGATGATTGCCACGGAGCTGGCGGAAAAGCTGTCGACCACGCTACGTCCGGGGGATGGTTTTCTCAGCTTTGAAGCTGCCGGCGCCGGATATATCAATGTACGACTGGACCGGGCGCGGCTGATGGCAGCACTGGCCAGCGGATCGAGCCAGCGACCCAGTGAGGAGCTGCCGCGAGTGCTGGTGGAGCACACCAGCATCAATCCCAATAAGGCCGCCCATGTGGGCCACCTGCGCAATGCCATTCTGGGCGACACGCTGGTACGGATTCTGCGAGCCCGCGGGCACCACGTGGACGTGCAGAACTACATCGATAACACGGGTGTGCAGGTGGCCGACGTGATTGTGGGATTCCTGCATCTGGAGCACCAGACAGCGCCGGAGGTGGAAGCGCTGATTGCCCGGTGCGAGGCCCTGGGACCGGAGGCACGGGAGCAGCGCTTTGACTATCACTGCTGGAATCTGTACGCGCGGGTTTCCCAGTGGTATGCCGAGGGCAGCGAAGACCAGCAGAAAGAACGCAAGCAGCTGCGCTACCAGACCCTGCATGCGATTGAAAGCGGTGGCAACGAGACGGCGGAGGTGGCGGATCGAGTTTCGACGGCCATTCTGCGGCTGCACCTGGAAACGATGCTGCGGCTGGGCATCACGTACGACTTTTTGCCGCGCGAAAGCGAGATTCTACATTTGCGTTTCTGGGATCGCGCCTTCCAGTTGCTGAAGGAATCCGGAGTGCTCTATGCCGAGCAGAGCGGCAAGAATGCGGGCTGCTGGGTGATGACGCGTCCGGGAGGCGGAAACAGTGGCGAAGGCCCGGACGAGGATGCCAAAGTGATCGTGCGCTCCAACGGGACGGTCACCTATGTGGGCAAGGATATTGCCTACCATCTGTGGAAGTTTGGCCTCCTGGGTAAGGACTTCGGCTATCGGCGGTTCTTTGCGTATCCGGATCATACCTGCTTTATCTCCTGCATGGAGGGCGAGCAGGAGCATCCTCACTTTGGCGGCGCCCGGGCGATTTACAACGTCATTGATTCCCGCCAGTCGGATCCGCAGGCCAATGTGGTGCAGGCACTGCGCGGCATGGGCCATACAGAGGCAGCCGATCAGTACACGCACTTCAGCTACGAGATGGTGGCGCTGACGCCGCGCTGCGCCGAGGAACTGGGATATACCGTTGCCGAAGAGGATCGCGGACGGCCGTACATTGAGGTGAGCGGCCGCAAGGGATTCGGCGTGAAGGCCGATGACCTGCTGGACAAGCTGACAGCGGCCACGCGCGCAGAGGTGGATGCGCGGCAGCCGGAGCGATCCGAAGCCGAACGGCAACGGATTGCCGAGCAGATTGCCATCGGCGCCTTGCGCTACTTCATGCTGAAGTTTACGCGCGGCTCGGTAATTGCCTTTGACTTCCGGGATGCGCTCAGCTTTGAGGGAGAAACCGGACCGTATGTGCAGTACACGGCCGTGCGGGCGCGGAACATCTTTCGCAAGATCGGTATGACGCCAGAGTCCGCTTTGGCTGCTGTCGAATCGTTGCAATCGATGGAACTGGCCGTCGGGGCGGAAGATATCTGGGCCATCTGGATGCGAGCTGCCCGGCGTGAACAGACGCTGGAGACTGCCATCAGCAGCGCAGAGCCGTCAACACTGGCCCGGCACTGCTTCCAACTGGCACAGGAGTTCAACAACTTCTATCACAAGCACCACATCCTGACCGAAGAGGACGCCGGGCGAAGATCACTGCTGCTGGCCACAGCGGCCATTGCGCTGCGCGAGCTGACGATTCTGCTGGAGTGGCTGGGCGTGGAGGTTCCGGAGGCGATGTAAGCCTTCGATTCCCTTCCCTGCGTCGGCAGTGATACGGTAGACAGCGGTATGCATCCGAAGCAGGGAAACGCGGCCGAACGGCCCATACGAGTACTGATTGCCAAGGTTGGCCTGGACGGACACGACCGGGGCGCAAAGGTGATTGTGCATGCACTGCGCGATGCCGGGATGGAAGTGATCTATACGGGGCTGAGAAAGTCACCAGAGGCCGTGGTCAAGACGGCAATTGAAGAGGATGTGGACGCGATTGGATTGAGCATCCTGAGCGGAGCGCATACCTCCCTGGTGCCGCGTGTGCTGGAGTTGCTGCGCGCAGCAGGTGCCGGTGCGGTTCCGGTGCTGCTGGGCGGCACAATTCCCAACGAAGACCACGCAGCAATGCGGGCGGCGGGCGTGAGCGCGATCTTTGGCCCGGGAACGCCGCTGGCCGAGGTCATAGCTGAGGTGCGCCGGTCCGCCGAAGGCAGCGCTGCGCACGCCAGCTGAGCAGCGAGGCAGATATTCAGGAGATTCAGCTGGATTCCGCTGCAGGAATTGCCGCGCGGATCAGGCGGGCAACCGGCTCCGGCAAGGGACATCGCTCGAGCTGGCGATCACAGACGACGTGTACCGTTTCGCCCTCGGCCAGCAGGGTGGTTTCCGCATCCGTCTCGCGCAGAATCCGATAGCCGAACTTCAGGACCGAGCCACGCAGGAGCAGCGGGAAGGCCTCAATGCAGATAGAGTCATCGTAGCGGGCCGGTGCGCGATAACGACAGCGGGCCTCGACGACAGGCAGGATGCAGCCGTCTTCTGTCTCCATACGGCTATAGTCGAAGCCGAGACTGCGTAGAAACTCGACTCGCCCCAGTTCAAACCAGACCAGATAGTTGGCGTAGTAGACGACCCCCATCTGGTCGGTTTCCGCATAACGAACTCGAACTCGGGTGGTGGCAGTCATCGGCAGGTTCTCCGGCTGGGCGCTGGCAAAGCGTGCGCATCCAGCGATTGCAACGAAACATTCCGACGATTCATGGGGTTCATCAATGAGGAAACAGGTGAAGTTTGGTGACGTCGTTGAAGACGATGTAGGCGGCAAAGACCAGGATCATGGCGAAGCCAACCTGATAGATGCGCTCCTTGATGGCCATGTCGACATCCCGGCGCAGAAGGCTCTCAATCAGGAGAAAGAGAATCAAGCCGCCGTCGAGAATGGGAAATGGAAGCAGGTTCAGGATGCCAAGGTTCAGGCTGATGACTGCCATGAGCTGCAGAATCGGCTGCCAGCCCTGCATTTCCACCGCCATGCCGGTTTGCCGGGCAATCCCGATGGGGCCGGAGAGCGTGTTGACGGACATGCGATGGGTGACGACGCGCTTGAGGACTTCCAGAATCAGCAGCGAATTGGATCGATTGAAGCTCCACGAAGCCGCGATCGCACCGAAGAAGGGCAGCTTCTCCACGCGATAGGGAGGCTCTTTTCCTGTGAAGCCAAGCAGCCAGGTCTGGCCGCCGTTGGGATCGTCCATTCTGGCCGGGGCAATGGTGAGGCTGCGCTGGGTGGCACCCTGGGCGACGACGATCTGCATGGGTGCGCCATTGCGCCCACGCATGTAGGCAACCAGCGACTCGGTGTTGTGGAAGAGATGGCCGTCCACGGACAGGAAACGGTCGCCTGACTGAAGGCCGGCACGCGCGGCCGGTGACTGCGGTGCCACGTCCTCGATCACGATGGGGCCAGGCTGCTCCTCGGGAAATAAGCCCAGCTTACCGAGGGAGAAATCCTCCCCTTTGCTGGTATCGGGCAGGGGAAGCTGGAGTGATACGAGCTGTCCGCTGCGCAGGACGGTGACCGCAACAGTGTGGTTGAGATTGATCTGCGCGCGGATCTCCACATCCTTCCATGTGGGCTGGGCAATCGAGTCGAATTTCTGGATCACGTCCCCTGGCTGCAAGCCCGCCTGAGCTGCCACAGAGCCGGATGCCACCCAGTCGAGCGTGACCGGCTGGTCGACGTAAACATAGGTCTCGTGATGGAACATGAGCACGCCGGTCATCAGCACCAGAGCAAGCAGGAAGTTGGCCATGGGGCCGGCGAGGCCAATGAGAATGCGCTGCCAGCGAGGATGCTCATTGAAATCGCCGGGATCGTGGCTGGTTTGCTCGCCGGGCAGTTCGCCGCTCATCTTCACATAGCCGCCGAAGGGCAGAGCGCAAACCTTATAGTCAGTTTCCCCGACTACGATGCCGAAGAGGCGCGGACCAAAGCCTACAGAGAAGGCTTCCACCCGGACGCCACACAGCTTGGCCGCAGCAAAATGACCAAACTCGTGGACGATAACCATGATGCCGAGAACGACGAGGACGGAGATGGTGGAGATGAGGAATGTGTGCATACGGAGTTCGTGCTGTAGTACCTTCTGTGCCTGCGGTTAGAGGAAGCGAGCAACGGAGACTGCGGCGCGGTGCGATGCACGGCTGACCCACTCCTGTGCCCGTTCGCGCGCTGCGGCATCTGCAGCCAGCACTTCGGCAATTGTCTGCGGATGTTGCACAGGCGTCTGCTCCAGCACCTTTTCTATTGTATCTGCAATCCCGGAAAAGGAGATGCGCCGCTCCAGGAAGGCTCCGACGGCGATCTCATCGGCGGCATTGAGTGCGATACAGTGCGCGCCGCCCTTCTCTGCGGCCTCATAGGCCAGACGCAGGCAGGGAAAGCGTTGCAGATCGGGCTGCTCGAAGTCCAGATGCGACAGTGCCGCCAAATCAAAGCGCAGGGATGAGTCTGGGCGCTCAGGATAAGCCAGCGCGTAGAGGATGGGAAGCCGCATGTCAGTGACGGAGATCTGGGCAAGGATCGATCCATCCTGATATTCGACCAGGGAGTGCACCGTGGACTGTGGATGAATCGTGACCCGGACCTGCACGGGAGGCAAATCGAAGAGCCTACATGCCTCAATGACTTCCAGCCCCTTGTTCAGCATGGTAGCCGAATCAATGGTGATGCGCTGCCCCATGACCCAGGTGGGATGCTTGAGGGCCTGCTCCGGGGTGATGGCGGCAAAATCCTGTAGCGGAAGCCGACGGAATGGGCCGCCGGAAGCAGTGAGCCAGACGTAGCGAACTTCACGATGCTCCCCGGCACGCATGCACTGATGAACAGCATTGTGCTCGGAGTCAATGGGCAGGATAGGAACGTTGCGCTGGCGAGCCTCGCGAGTCAGGATTTCCCCGGCAGCCACCATGCATTCCTTGTTGGCCAGCCCGACCGGCTTGCCGGCGAGGATGGCCGCATGGGTAGCCTCCAGCCCGGCCACTCCGACGATGGCAGAGACGACAAAGTCCACGGAAGGATGCGTGGCGCAGGCGACTGTTCCAGCCGAGCCCCAGACCACTTCCACGGCACCGGCACCGGCTGCCCGCAGGGACTGGCGCAGCTCGGCGGCCAGTTCCTCTGTGGCCATGGAAACCATAAGCGGACGCCAGCGAAGCGTCTGCTCCAGCGCAGCGGACAGATTGCGCCCTGCGGCCAGCGTGGCCACTGCATAGCGCTCCGGATACTGCTCGACGATGGAGAGTGTGCTTTGCCCGATGGAGCCGGTGGAACCGAGAATTGCCAGTCGCTTCAATGTCTGCATTGTCTATCTTTGCCCCTGTTTGCCCGTCGCTATCTGGGAAACGGCTCCCGGTTACCATACACGCACCCCAGGGTGGATATGGCAGCCGAACCGACGGCGACTGTTCGTATTGTCCGGTACCGGACGGCGAAAGCGGAAATCGGATATGCGGATTCCGCCTCTGTTGCACCACGGAGGGATACGGAAACGGAGGCTGCCGCGTTCAGATGTGCTGCAGCAACTGTGCGTACCAAAGGATGGGTGCGGCCAGCAGCAGGGCATCGATACGGTCCAGGACGCCACCATGGCCGGGCAGCAGATTGCCGGAGTCCTTGACGCCGACGCTGCGCTTGAGCGCAGATTCGACCAAATCTCCGGCCTGGGCTGCCACATTGACCAGCGCAGCCAGGAAAAGCCAGCGCAGCAGGGGCCCCGGATAGAGCAGCATGTTGAGATCGTGCGCGTTGAGCAGGGCCGCCAATCCAAAGAGTGCGGCTGCGATGAGCATGCTGCCCCCGAGCGAACCGACCGCGCCCTCCCATGTTTTGTTCGGACTGATGTGCGGAGCCATCTTGTGCCGCCCGATCGACTGCCCGACATAGAGCGCCGTAATATCGCCGGCCCAAACGCAGCAGAGCAGCAGCAGCACGAGCGATTTGCCATCCTCACTGCTGATGAGCATGGGCAAGGTGAGCATGGTGCCCCCGATATACAGCAATGCAAGAACAGCATGGGCGGCACTGGTAGCGACCTTTTCCATAGGCAGCACAAAGGCACACCAGGCCAGTAATGCCAGACTGAGCGCACCCAGAGCCGCCGGCAGCATATCCGGCCAGCGGAAGTTGATGGCAAAAAGCAGGGCGATGGCAACCATAGTTGCGATGCGCGGCGGCTGCACCGGCTCAACAGAGAGAAAAGTGAGCAGTTCCCAGGCGGCAAGCCCTGCCACAAGAGCAGCCACCAGCGTAACCAGCCAGTAGGGCCCGAGGAAGATGGTGAGCACCACGAAAGGTACCAGAACAGCTGCTGTCAGAATTCGCTTCATCAGTTTCGGGAGTATTCCATAGGCTAGGGACTGCTCACGCAGTTGCGTGTGCACCTTCCCCTTCCGGAACCGGCTCGGCATCTGCCTCGCTGAGTCCGCCATATCGACGTTCGCGCCGCTGGTAGGCGGCAATGGCTTCGAGCAGATGCAGACCGCGAAAATCGGGCCAGTATCGCTCGGTCACAAAAATTTCAGTGTAGGCAATCTGCCACAACAAGTAGTTGGAGACACGCATCTCCCCGGATGTGCGGATGAGCAGATCGGGATCGGGCATGTGCGCGGTGTACAGGTGACGATGGACGTCTTCTTCGGTGATCTCCTCAATCTTCCGTCCAGTTCGGGCCGCGTCGACGGCAAGTGCGCGAAACGCATCGACAATCTCAGATCGGCCACCGTAGTTGAGAGCCAGCGTAAGGGTAGTGCCGGTGTTCCGGCGGGTGGTTTCTGCGGCCCATTGCATCTTGTCCTGAACTTCCGGCGGCAGTTCGTGGGTGCGGCCGATGTAGCGAATGCGAACGTTGTTGTCCATCATTCGCTGCACGTTGCTCTCCAGATAGGACTTGAGCAGGCGCATGAGGAAGTTGACCTCAGCCCGCGGACGACGGAGATTGTTTTCCAGAGAAAATGCGTAGAGTGTCAGCCAGGGAAGACCGATGCGAGAGGCGGTCTCCGTGACTAGCTGGACACTCTTTGCTCCCTGCTGATGACCGAGAAAGCGCTTGAGCGAACGCATGCCGGCCCAGCGACCGTTCCCGTCCATGATGATGGCCACGTGATCGGGCATGCGGGAAGGATCCAGCGTGCGATAGACGCTCAATTCCTCAGCCGACAGCTCGTGAATCCGTAGCGGTGCAGTCGAATACAAAGCCATGCCTCAAGCGCTTGTTGACGCTGCTAATAGCATACGCCGGAATGCCGGCAAGACCGACTCAGGCAGTCTGCCTGCGCGCCATGGACTGCAGACGGACCGATTCCCGCGCCTGGGCCTTCAACTGCTCTCGCGCCATCTCCCGTACCTGGCTGAGCAGCATGGAGCGATGGAGCGGCTCCAGCTGGGGCAGCAGTTGGGCCACTTCCGCCAGAAACGGATCGGCATGAATGGCCGCAATCTCCTCCTCACGCTGGCTGCGCCCGTCACGAACGAGATGACTGACTTCCACACCGAGCGCGTCCGCTAGCCGCTCCAGCGAGGTGAGTGTGGGCATGGCCTTGCCGTTTTCGATTTTGGAGATGTAGGTGCGCGGAACCTGCATACGGCTGGCAAGCTGACGCTGGCTCATGTGGCGCGCCTTGCGAATCTCCTTGACCAGCTGGGCAACCCGGAGGCCGGATTCTTCCCCGGCAACGACGGCTGGGGCAGAGGCTAGCTCTGCGACACCGCGCACGGGCTCCACAGGGTCAAGGGCCTTATGACAGCGTCGGCACATCGAATTCGCGGTCCGGAACTGCACCAGCGAACAAAATTCGCAGCGCAAAACCTCGCGCATAGGCATCGCTACCAGTGTCGTGGCCATATCAGTTGTGGAGAGCCAGAGCGGGCTTTCCGGTGGCGCATTTTGCACCACTTCAAGTGCTACACTGAGGCCGGGGAACCATAATTGTCAAGTGGAAAAATCATAACTACCCGACAAATTCCCTATGAACCCCGAAAATACCCGGAAAAACACGAACCATAAGTTGCAACATGAGGTGCAAAATCGATGCCGGAAACCACTGACTCGAATGCCAGCAGCCCGATGCAACGGAATCGAGCAGCCGCCTGGGAACTGCTGACGGAGTGGACACGCGGGGAAAGCCTGCGCAAGCATGCGCTGGGCGTGGAAACCTGCGTGGTAGCTTATGCGGCTCTGGAAGCAGATCGACGGCAGCTTCCGGAGGCTGAGCGCGCTGCTCTGCTCGACCTCTATGCCTGCACCGCGCTGCTGCATGACTTCGACTACGAGCGGCACCCCTCGCTCGAGGAACATCCCTATGTGGGTGTCCGGGAACTGGAACGACTGGGCTGGCCGGAAGAGATGCGGCGAGCGATTCTGGGCCATGCCAGCTATACCGGAGTGGCTCGCGACAGCCATCTTGCCCGCACGCTGTTTGCCTGCGATGAGCTTTCCGGCTTCCTGACCGCCTGCGCACTGGTGAAGCCCAGCCGCGCCATTGCCGACGTGGAGCTGTCCAGCGTTCGCAAGAAGCTGAAAGACAAGGCGTTTGCCCGCGGGGTTTCGCGAGAGGACGTGCTGCAGGGGGCCGCTGAACTGGGCGTAGAGCTGGATGCGCATATTGCCTTCTGCCTGCAGGCGATGCAGCAGCGGTCCGGTGTGCTGGGCCTGTAAATACAGTCCTGAAGCTGACAGTGTCAGTGTCGCAGCCGGGCACGGGTAGACGACATAAATTTCATGTCACAAAATTAAGTATCGTATTGCGGCACACTTTTCTGCCCAACTTCATCCTGCTCATGTAAGAATTTCGTAGGATGGTGATTCACGATGCGAGACACAAATCTCCACGGGACATATAAAGTGCAGGCGCTGGATCGCGCCTTTGCCGTGCTGGATCTGTTGGGCGAAAGCGATGTGCCCCTGGGACTGGCCCAGGTGGCTTCCGCGCTGCAACTGCACAAGAGCACAGCACACCGCTTCCTGATGGTGCTGGAGCGGCACCACATGGTGGAGCGAACAGGCAATGGGAAGTTTCGGCTGGGACTGCGGCTGTTTGAGTACGGGAATCGAGCCATTGAGCAGTATGACCTGCGCGAACGTGCACAGCAGCATCTGCGGCGGTTGGTGAGTGAGACGAATGAGACAGCGCATCTGTGCATTCTGGAGCAGGCGCACATCATCTATCTCGACAAGCTGGAGCCGATGCGGTCGGTGCGCATGATTACCCGGATTGGCGCCAGCAATCCTGTGCACTGCACATCGGTGGGCAAAGCGATTCTGGCCTTCATGCCCGAGGATCGCATTGCGGACGTGATTCGGAAGACGCGATTTGAGCGCTTTACCCCGCGCACGATCACCTCTCCGGAGGCTTTTCGTGCGGAGATCGAAAAGACACGCCGACGCGGCTACGCGGTCGATGACGAGGAGCTGGAAGAGGGTCTGCGCTGCATTGCAGTGCCGGTGCTGGATG
>JAKBAG010000082.1 GCA_021809235.1 Acidobacteriota bacterium | reverse complement strand
ACTATCTGCGCCTGCTCTACGCCTCGGTGGGCGTACCGCACTGTCCGCAGTGTGGGCGGCCTATCCAGCGGCAGACCGCTGAGCAGATTGTGCAGCGCGTGCTGGCGGCCGGCGAGACTGAAACAGAGGCGCAGCGCGTCACCGTCATGGCTCCAGTGGTACGCGGGCGCAAGGGCGAATTTCGCGAACTGCTCGAGGAGCTGGACCAGCAGGGATTTCGTGCCCGGATTGACGGCGAGATGCGCGACCTGACAGAGACCGTGCTGCTTGACCGGAGGAAGAATCACACGATTGAGGCGGTGGTGGACCGGATTGTGCTGAAGCCCGGAGCCGAGAAGCGCCTGGATACGGCCATTGGACGCGCACTGCAGATGGCAAATGGGCTGGTGATTGTGGCCACCGGCAGCGGCGAGCGACGCGAGGAGCAGCTCTACTCCACCTCAATGGCCTGCCCGGACTGCGGTTTGGATGTTCCCAGGCTGGAGCCTCGCAGCTTCAGCTTCAACTCGACTTATGGCGCCTGCGAGGAGTGCCATGGGTTGGGTTCGCTGTATGACTTCGATCCGGCCAAAGTGATTACCGACTGGTCCAAGCCTCTGCTGGACGGCGGACTGGGCCCCGGCTCGGCTTCGCAGTACCTGCTCAAGCTGCTGCAACTGGCGGCCAGGCAGTACGGCATCGATTTGAAGAAGCCTTTTGAGCAGCTACCCAACAAACACCAGCACATTCTGGTGTACGGACCACCCCGCGGAGAAAGCTCGCGCACCGGCTTCCACGGCATTCTGGAATATCTGCGCGAAAGCCTGGAGGACGCAAAAAGCGAAGGCTATCGCGAGTACATGATGGGCTTCATGACGGCATCGGTCTGCAAGGCCTGCAAGGGGCAGCGGCTGCGTCCGGAGTCGCTGGCAGTCACCGTTGGCGGGCGCTCGATTGGAGAGTTTACGGCGCTTTCCCTGGAGCGCGCCGTGGTGGCTGCGCAGTCGATGGAATTCACTGCACGCGAAGCGCTGATTGCAGACCGAATCCGGCGTGAAGTGGTCGAGCGGCTGGAGTTTCTGGTGGGCGTGGGACTCGGCTACCTGACACTGGATCGCAGTGCCGCCACACTGAGCGGCGGCGAGGGGCAACGCATCCGGCTGGCCACCCAGATTGGCTCACGCCTGCGCGGTGTGCTCTACGTGCTGGATGAGCCGTCCATCGGACTGCACCAGCGGGACAATCTTCGCCTGATTGATGCGCTGACACGATTGCGCGACCTGGGCAACACCGTTCTGGTGGTGGAGCACGATGAGGATACAATTCGCTCTGCTGACTATGTACTGGACCTGGGACCGGGTGCAGGACGACTGGGCGGCGCCGTGGTGGCGGAGGGAACTCCGGCAGAAATCATGCATACGCCAGGATCCCTGACCGGCGAGTATCTGAGCGGGCGCAAAAGCATTCTGCATCGGGAGCGACCGCGCCGGTTGACGGGCCGCTGGCTAACCGTGACCGGAGCCCGTGAGCATAATCTGCGCGACGTGACAGCACGGTTTCCGCTGGGCGTGATGACGGTGGTGACCGGAGTGAGCGGCAGCGGGAAAAGCACACTGGTCAACGACATTCTCTATCGGTCGCTGGCGCAGCAGGTGTATGGATCGCGGGAAGAACCGGGCAATCATGATGCGCTGCAGGGCGTGGAACAGATTGACAAGGTAATCCGGATTGACCAGACGCCGATTGGCAGGACGCCACGGTCAAATCCGGCTACCTATACCCAGCTTTTTACGCCGCTGCGGGAGCTGTTCGCGATGCTGCCCGAATCCCGGGAGCGTGGTTACAAGGCCGGGCGCTTCAGCTTCAACGTGACCGGCGGGCGCTGCGAGGCCTGCCAGGGCGATGGGCAACGGCGGATCGAAATGAACTTCCTGCCTGACGTCTATGTGCAGTGCGAGATCTGCGGGGGAAAGCGCTACAACCAGGAGACACTGGCGGTGCGCTTCCATGGTTTGTCGATTGCTGATGCCCTGGAGCTGACGATTGAGGATGCACTGACAGAACTGGGCGACGTTCCACAACTGAAGCAGAAGCTGCAGACGCTGGTGGATGTGGGACTGGGCTATGTGCATCTGGGGCAGAGTGCCACGACGCTTTCCGGCGGCGAGGCACAGCGGATGAAGCTGGCCCGTGAGCTGTCCAAGCGCCAGACCGGCCGCACGCTCTATCTGCTGGATGAGCCGACGACAGGGCTGCACTTCGACGATGTGCGGAAGCTGCTGGAGGTGCTGCATCGGCTGACGGACATGGGCAATACCGTGGTGATTATCGAACACAATCTGGACGTGATCCGGAATGCGGATTGGATTGTCGACATGGGTCCGGAAGGTGGCGATGGCGGCGGACAGATTGTGGCCGAGGGCCGTCCGGTACGCATAGCCGAGTGTGAGGCCTCGCACACGGGAGCTTTCCTGCGGAAGTATTATGCCGAGTATGGGATGCCGGAGGAAGTGAGCGATGAACCTCTGCCCGAGGAGCCGGCAAAGCCTGCGTCGAGCCGACGCAAGGCGACGGAAAAGAGCACGACAAAGAAGTCTGCCAAGGCAGCGGCGGCTGCGACCAAAGCAACTGAGAAAAAGACAATCAGCAAAGCCGGCAAGGATGCAGCCACGGCCAGGCAGAAGCGCGGGAAGACAAAACCATGATCGAAGCCAACGAACAGCCCGAACGGCGAGACGATTCTTCCGAAGCTGCCACCGGCATGGATGCCAAAACGGAGCCGGAGACGCAACCGGAGGCAGCAACCGTTCCCACAGTGGCTGCCGCAGCCAACACAGTGGAGCCGGAAGCCGAGCCAGCCTGGGGAACCATTGCCTGGCAAGGCCTGCCAGCACCGCTGCATCGGCTGCCCAACGCCGCCGATGCCATGGTATTTCTGCTGCTGCTGGGCATGGGCCTGGTGGCGATGATTGGCATGATGGCACTGGCGCTGAAGCTGCACTGGTTCGGCTGGAGCGACCCCACGCGGCTGCTGACGAACACGCGCGTGGCACTGGGTTCGCAGCTGGGCATCTATCTGCTGGCGCTGGCCGCGGCGCTGCCAATCTACCAGACGATGTGGGGGCGCAGCCTGATGGAGGGTCTGCAATGGCGGCCTGCGGTGGCCATGCAGTTGGCCAAGTGGCTGCTGCTGGTGGCCGTAGCCTGCGATGCGCTGGCTGCGCTGGGGAATACGCTACTTCCCTTCCCGCAGCATGCGCCAATTGACAGGATGTTCTCTTCGGCCAGCGATGCCTGGCTGCTGTTTGCCTTTGGGATTACGGCGGCGCCGTTCTTTGAAGAGATGATCTTTCGTGGCTTTCTGGTGCCTGCGCTAGCCACGGCCTGGGAGTGGGCAGCCGAGAGGGTGACAGGACGAGAGTCGCGCGGCGTGGATGCTGAGGGTTTTCCCGTGTGGGGCACGGGGGCGATGATCTTTGCCGCACTTGGAGCCAGCGTTCCCTTTGCACTGATGCATGGAGCGCAGGTGAGCCACGCCTGGGGTCCGCTGAGCCTGCTCTATGGCGTAAGCCTGGTGCTGTGCGCGGTGCGGCTGAAGACACGTTCGCTGGCGGCGAGCATGGTGGTGCATGCCAGCTATAACTTCCTTCTGTTTGCGGCGATGCTGGTGCAATCGGATGGATTCCGGCATCTGGAGCGACTGCAGTAGAGCGGCGCAGGCGGATCCGTTCTGCGTGGTAGTCTCAGACGAAACGATGAAGGACGCAAACCAGCTGACACCGGATCTGCCGCGCGTACTGGGGCCGAACCACGCGACGGCGATCGTGGTGGGAACGATCATTGGCAGTGGCATTTTTCTGGTTCCGACGGAGATGATGGCAGCCGTGGGATCGTCCCGGCTGGTGTATGCGGCGTGGATTGTGGGCGGCCTGCTCTCGCTGTTTGGCGCAATGACCTATGCCGAGCTGGGAGCGATGATGCCCTACGCGGGCGGCGAGTATGTGTACTTACGTGGGGCCTACGGCGACAGCACTGCGTTCCTGTACATGTGGACATGGTTTGCCGTGGCCAAACCGGCCTCCATCGCCTCGGTGACAACCGGACTGGCACGCACACTGGGGATCTTTGCCGCCTTCCACTGGATGGATGGGCGGGCAATTGGTGGTCCCATTCCGGTGGAGTGGTCGCAGATCTTTGCCATTGCCGTGACCTGGCTGATTACTGGACTGAACGTGCTGGGCATCAAAAAGGCCGGGGATTTTCAGGTGCTTTTTACCATCCTGAAGGCTGTATTGATCCTGGTGGTGATCGGCTTCTGCTTTCACTACGCACATGGTAGCTGGACCAACTTTTCCACCCATCTGCCGCATGGCTCAGCTGGTGGGTGGACCGGCTTTCTGATTGCATTGATTGCCACTCTCTGGGCCTACGATGGCTGGAACGACCTGACAATGGTGGCCGGTGAAGTGAAGCGGCCGGAACGAACGTTGCCTCTGGCGCTGATTGGCGGACTGGGGATTGTTGGTGCGTTGTTCATGGCCACGAATGCGGCCATCCAGTATGTGCTTCCCGCCAGCGCCATTGTGGCCACGCCACGGCCGGCGGTGGCTGCGCTGGCCGTGGTGGCCGGCTCCGGCGGAGCGGCGCTGGTGGCGGCGGCCATGGCGCTCAGCATCTTTGTCACACTGAACGGGACGATCATGTCCGGCGCACGAGTGCCCTTTGCCGCCGCACGGGATGGATTGTTCTTCCGGCGATTTGCAGAGGTGCATCCGCGCTTCCAGAGTCCGGCATTTTCGCTTGTGGTACAGGCCATTCTCTCCAGCTTGCTGCTGCTGGTGCTGGGACGCTTCCAGCAGTTGTTCGAGCTGGCCGTGTTTGCCGAATGGCTGTTCTATTTGCTGACGGCCACGACGATCTTCTGGTACAGGCGGCATGCCGTCGAGCAGGCGCGTCCCTACCGTGTGTGGGGATATCCGGTGGTTCCAGCGGTCTTCATTGTGAGCGCGGGGGTGGTGCTGGTGGCCAGCTTTGCCGGGAATCTACGTGGCTCGCTGATAGGAACGGCGCTGATTCTGGCCGGTCTGCCACTGTTCCATTGGCTGAAGCGCAACGGAAGTCAAAGGCAGACTGCCGACTAGAGCAGAATCTGCATAACTGCCTCCCGCGGCAGCGATCTCAGATTGGATTTTTCCTCAAGAAAAATCCAACTTCTCAGATACCGGACCGGGGATACCTATGCGGATTCTGCTTTAACGCTGGGAGCGAAAGAAGTCGAGCGAGAGCGCCAGCCCCTCACGCAGGCTGATCTTGGGCTCCCAGCCGAGCAACGTGCGGGCGCGGGTGATGTCCGGGCGGCGGCGCGTGGGATCGTCCTGGGGCAGCGGGGCATATGTCAACACACTGCTGGATCCGGTCACTTCCAGCACTGCCTGGGCACACTCCAGAATAGTGAACTCCGTCGGATTTCCGATATTGACCGGCATGTGCTCCTCGCTGCGGGAGAGCCGGTAGATGCCGTCAATCAGATCGGAGACAAAGCAGAAGCTACGTGTCTGCAGACCATCGCCATAGATGGTAAGCGGCTCATTACGAAGAGCCTGCATGACGAAGTTGGAGATCACGCGACCGTCGGAAGGATGGAGACGCGGGCCATAGGTATTGAAGATGCGCACCAGATGCGTATTCACTCCGCGATAGCGATGCCAGGCCATGGTCAGAGATTCGGCATAGCGCTTGGCCTCATCGTAGACTGAGCGCGGACCGACCGGGTTGACATTGCCCCAGTAGCTCTCTGGCTGCGGGTGCACCAGCGGATCGCCGTAGCACTCGGAGGTGGATGCATGGAGAAATCTGGCGCCATACTTGTGTGCGATGGCAAGAGCATTCTCGGTTCCGACGGAGCCGACGTGCAGCGTCTCCAAAGCCAGGCGCAGATACTCCGGCGGGCTGGCTGGAGAGGCAAAGTTAAAGACGAAGTCTACCGGACCAGGATCAAAAGGCTCACAGATATCCCGCTCCTCAAACTGAAAGTGTGATTCGGAGGCGAGATGCGCAAGGTTAGCCGCTGAGCCGGTGGAGAAATTGTCCACGCCGATGACGGAAAATCCTTCGGCTAGGAGACGATCCACGAGATGGGAGCCAAGAAAGCCGGCAGCTCCCGTAACAAGTGCACGATGAGACAAGGGATACTCTCCGTTCCACGATGCTGCGCAGAGTGCACGCAGGCCGGTTAAAGAGGATGCTTGCGCGGACGGCCCTGCGTGGATGCATATACAGCAGGACGACCAACACTGATGTAGGTGAATCCATGATTGGCCATGACAGCCGGATCATAAAGATTGCGCCCGTCGATCAGGATGGGGAACTTGAGCGCACGATTCAGGCGCTGCAGATCGAGGGTAGCGAACTCCTTCCACTCAGTAAGGATCACAACGGCATCGGCATCGGTTGCCGCCTCATAGGGGTCGGAGGAGTAACGCATTTGCTCCCCGGCTGGCAGCAGGCGGCTGGCGGAGTCCATTGCAGCCGGATCATGGGCGGCAACAGTAACTCCTGCATCCAGCAGGCGACGGATGAGCGCGATTGCAGGAGAGTCGCGAATATCATCCGTATCCGCCTTGAAAGCAAGCCCAAGTGCGGCAATCTTCTTGCCGCGCAGCGTCCACAGTGCTGAGCGAATTTTGTCGAAGAAGAGCTCGAGTTGCCGGTCGTTGATCTGCCGCACCTCCTGCAGAAGCCGGAAATCGACGCCGTGCTGTTCGGCAACCCAGGAGAAAGCGGCCACATCCTTGGGAAAGCAGGAGCCGCCATAGCCCAGACCGGCACGCAGGAAGCGCGGGCCAATGCGCGAATCCAGTCCCATGCCCAGTGCAATGTCTTCGATGTCCGCTTCGACGGTTTCGGCCAGATTGGCCACCGCGTTGATGAAGGAAATCTTCATGGCGAGAAAAGCATTGGAGGCGTGCTTGATGATCTCCGCGCTCTGGGCTGTAGTGACAACGATTTTGGCAGGTTGCTGACGGGAACAGGATCCGGGCAGTGCATCCGGCTGGTCGTAGTAGCTGCCTGTGGTCAGCGGCGCGTAGATGCGTGAAAGCAGTTCGGCGGATCGCGGATGGTTGGCCCCGACGACGATACGGTCCGGATGGAGAAAATCACTGATTGCCGTGCCTTCCCGCAGGAACTCGGGATTAGAGACGACATCGAACTGATCCGAGTCCACACCATGGCGGTGCATGCAGCGGGTGATCCATTCATTGGTGTAGACAGGAACAGTGCTCTTTTCCACCAGCACCTTGTAGCCATTCATGACCTGTGCAATCTGGCTGACGACAGCCTCCACATAGGAAAGATCCGCAGCACCGGAATTGCCCTGGGGTGTGCCGACGGCAATGAAGACGGCCTCGGCCGGATGGATGCCCTCGGCAAGATTCGTGGTGAAGGTAACGCCCTTGTTCCCATGCCGGGCCAGCATCTGGGGAAGATATTCCTCGTAGATCGGAGCCTCTCCGCGGAGCAACTGCGCCACCTTAGCCTCGTTGTTATCGACACAGATCACGCGGTGCCCCATCTCCGCAAAGCACACGGCAGCGACCAGTCCCACATAGCCGGAACCGATGACGCAGATGGTGACAGGAGAGGATGCAGGGGAAACAGACACGGTAAAACTCCCTTCCTAGGGCGGAGGATGAACCTGCCGCAGTGCCGACACAAACAGGTTGCGATCGAAGGACCGAACCGATTGCAATGAGATAGCGAACTCTTGAGTTAGAGTAAAGCAGCAGCGAAGTAAGAACCAAATCCTGGGCTGCAGGAAGGTTGAACCATGGTGTCTCATTGGCGAGAGCAGATCGTGGACTTTATCCGGCAAGAGGCACAGCCGGTGGATAAATTCGGCCATCAACCACGGTTAGCCAGACTGGTGGAGGAGCTGGCCGATGCTCCCGAACTGGAACAGGAAGCTGACCGCGATGTGTTGTTCGCTGCTGCCTGGATGCATGATCTTGGCGTCTTTACCGGACATCGTCCGCAGGATCCTCAGGAACTTGCACGGTGGAATCATGTGCCGTACACGGTGGAATCTACGGATCGACTGCTGCGCCAGTGGGGATTTCCGGAGGAAAAACTGGCCGCTGTCCGGGCGGCGATTCTCACCCACGAAGCCAGATACGCGCCGACAACTCCGGAAGGCGTGGTGCTGCGCGATGCCGACATCCTGGAGCAGCTTGGTGCCATCGGGGTGACTCGTGCGCTGGTGAAGGTTGGCCGGGATACCCGCTACCAGCGGGTAAGCGATGTGGTTCCCGTGCTGGAACAGGCGCTGGCTACCCTGCCCGGTAAATTGCAGTTGGAGCGAGCCAGGGGGATGGCTGTGGCAAGGATTGCCATTCTGAGGGAGTTTCTTCAGGCTCTGCAGCAGGAGGCTGGGCCATGGCTGGAATAGCTTTCAGTATCCGCTTATGGTCCGTATACAAGCTTGATTCCATCGCTGCTTGTCCACAGGAGAACCCCGCCCGCGGATCGTATTGGAAGATTCATCTGCATTGAAGAAAAGCCGATATACAATACAGACACATACAGCCTCGGGGAAGAGTCTGCCAAAACATGAGTGAGGATTCATGTCGCTAAAACAATGGATTGCAGGCTTGATGATGGCAGCCGGGCTGATGCTTGGATCACCCTCCTACGCACAGGTTGCCCCATCGGTAAAGATCAGCGGACTGCCGCTTGGCGTTGGTGGCGGTTTCTCCGATTACAACCTGGATTATGGTCAAGGGCGCAGAATGCTGGGATTTTCCGGCTGGGCAGACTATGAACTTTTCCATGGACTGGGCATTGAGGCGGAAGGAACGGCCATCTTTCTCGGCAAGCCATCCTCCCTGCAGCGAATGCAACAGCTTTCCTTCAAGGGTGGAGCAATCTACAAGACGCGATCTTTTTACCGTCTTCGTCCTTATGTCAAAGGCTTGATCGGTGTTGGCTACATTGAATTTCCCTCCAACGATCCGCTGTACACCCATGACACATTCTTCATGGAAGCTTTTGGCGCTGGAGCGGAGTATCCCATCTGGAACACGATCCATGTCCGGGCAGATTACGAGTACCAGTTCTGGAACCAATACTTCGGCAACAACAACCTGAACCCGAATGGGTTTACAATAGGAGCAACCTACTACTTTCGCAAGATTCATAAGCACTTGTAACTGAAGTAAATCGGTCAGAAACGATCCACAGGATGCCCACACTTCCCGGCGGGAATTACCGCAGGAAGAAAAGACAGGTATACCGGGCACGCACATGAACTGACTGCGCCTTGCAGTCCAGCTCAAAGGATGGACCAATGTTTTCCCCAGAGATTCAGTCATCGGATTCGTGTGCTCTTCCTAACCAGCGGAAATCTGACATGAGCATCCTCGGAGTCCGCTTCCATGTGGGAACAGCCGAGGAGGCCGTCCGCCGTTCTGTTCATGATGGCGGGCTCGTAGTTGTACCAGCTGCCCCGGCGCTGAAAAACCTCGCTACCGATTCCGGGTATCGCCGCGCGTTGACCGAAGCAGATTTTGCCATTGCTGACAGCGCCCTGATGGTCTGGCTGTGGAATCTGGTAGAGCGTCGGCGCATTCCCAAACTCTCCGGTCTGAAGTATCTGCGTACATTGCTGGAGCACGAGGATTTTCGCTCTTCCGGCAACACCTTCTGGGTGATGCCGACAGAGGCAAGTGCCCGACGGAATGTTCGCTGGCTTCACGAGCAGGGCATCGAGGTCGGAGACGATCAGGTCTATCTGGCCCCTATGTATGGAACTGAGATTCACGATCTGGAACTGCTGCGTCAGATCGAGGAGCAGCGACCGCGACATATTGTGATGGCCATTGGTGGCGGCACACAGGAGCGTGTTGGCTGGTATTTGAAGCAGAAGCTCAGCTACAAGCCAGCCATTCACTGCATTGGTGCGGCAATCGGTTTTCTGAGTGGCGATCAGGTGAAGATTCCACACTGGGTGGACCAGATCGGTATGGGCTGGCTTTGGAGGGTTGCCTCCGATCCGCGGCGCTACGGGCCGCGATACTGGGACGCACGACACCTGGCGCCGATGCTACTGAAGTACCGAGAAAAGCTGCCCGTAGTCCAGAACTGACCCACTGCAGCTTTCAACGGCAGCTTTATGGATACGCTGAAAAATCGAAATACGCATGGTAGGCAGTCCTGTTAGCTTGAATATGGACGGTCATCCATGCGTATCTTCCATCCAGGTCAGCGATCTCTGGTGCGCGGCACCATGCTTGCGCTGGCATGTTTTGCGGCAGGATTTCCAATGTCCGGCTTCCCGGTCCTGCGGCCGAATCCATGGCTGATTCTGCCAGTCCTGCTCTGTGCGATGGCTGCACTGGATACGGCCCGCTGCATGCAGAAGCAATGGAACTTTTATCACGGAGCTGTACTGCTGCTGCTCTACGCAGATCTGATGATTCTTCTGGCCCTGACCATCTTTTTTGTAATCCCGTACACGGGGCTTACGCTCTGACGAATGTTCCTCGCATGCAGCTTTGGAGCACGGCCATTTTGTCCGCGACCTGAGACGGCCTGAGCAATCAGACCCAGCCGCCGTCAACTCCGTAGCTTTGTCCGGTGATAGCACTGCTGTCTTCCGATGCGAGGAAAAGTGCAAGCCGTACCACTTCCTCCGGCTCCAGATGGCGCTTGAGGGCCTGTCGGCTCAGGATCTCAGCACTGTATTCCGGCGTGATCCAGAGCCGCTTCTGTTTATCGGTAAGAATAGCTCCGGGCTCGATACTGTTGACCCGAATGTTGTGGATTCCCTCTTCAAATGCCAGTGTCCGAGCCAACCCGACGATGGCGGCCTTGGCGGCAACATAGGCCGGAAGTCCGGTGGAGGGAATGCGCCATGCGATGGAGCTCATGTGCAGGATGGAGGCAGCCCCGGAGCGGCGTAACGTCGGCAGAGCTGCCTGCGTGACAAAAAACTGCTGCCGCAGGTTAATGGCCTGCAACTGGTCCCAGTCTTCAGGAGTGATCTCCATGGTCTGGTGACGTTGGTCGTTCCCAGCGTTGTTGATCAGCACATCCAGCCCGCCGAGTGCCTGGATGCAGTCGGCAACCACCGGCGCAATGCGGCTGGCATCGGTGAGATCGCAGTGGCGATAGAGGAGCACAGGCTGTGCGGCGGCCAGCGATGCTATCAATGCGGCTGCAGGTCCATCCAGCACGTCCAGAAAGGCCACGGCTGAACCCTGCT
>JAKBAG010000081.1 GCA_021809235.1 Acidobacteriota bacterium | reverse complement strand
GCAGCCTTGCGCTTGCCCGCAGGCTTCATCCTCTTCAGCGACAGGCCTTCTTCCGTGTACAACCGATACACCAGGTACTTGCCCACATCCCAGCCTTCGCGGTTCAACAGTACGCGGATCTTACGGTCCGGGGTCCCCAGCGACAGGTCTTCGTCGCTGGGGTAGGGTATCCGTAGCGCACTCTTGCCTGAGCGATCTCGCGGATTCGCATCCGCAACTCAGTCCGTGGATCGAGGCAGCTTCGATACCGGTAGGTCGCTCGCGGCAGGCACAGAACACGACAAGCCCGTCGTTCACTTACCTGAAAACTCCCCACCAGACGCTCCACCATCGATCCACGCCGCGAAGGCTTTACCATTTTTTTGAGAGCGCGGGGTCCCCATGAGCGAAGCGAAATGGGGTGGGAGCACATCCTGCAACATCGCCTTGTCCAGCGTCAGCTCCGCGACAAGCTTCTTCAAACGCAGGTTCTCTTCCTGCAACTGCGCCATCTGCCGAACCTGATCCACTTCCAGTCCGACATACTTCGCCTTCCAGTGGTAATAAGTCTGTTCACTGATCCCGACCTTCCGAATCACCTCGGCCACTGGAACGCCCACCTGCGCCTGCTTCAACATCCCTACAATCTGCTCCACACTGAAACGCATCTTCTTCCTCTGCCAATCCTCCGCCCGATATGGCTCGGTTCTGGCCGAAGACTAACATCCAATCTGGATCAGAAATATCGAGGCCGATCACAGCGACGACTGAGCTACATAAAGGCTGTTCGCGGCCCGCTCCAACTCCCAGAACGATCTTCGCATCGGTTTCGGCATGAGCTATCACCAGAAAACTGCCACGCACTGACGAGAAAATTCCAGGCGATGAGCCGGAGCTTCCATTGCTCTATCGCTTTCGCAGATCAACTACACTTCTGATGAATCCAGGTCTGATCGTGACTCGCCACGACTAACTTTAGGTATATTTCAGTGTCGCTGCTTCTCATCGAACGGCGATTCTTTTCTAGCCATGCCGCCAGCATTATGGCAGTCGTTAGCGGCTGGCCGTTGCTGCAAACTTCTTCACCATCGTCAGCAGCAGCTTTCGATCATTCTCATTCAGGTTTGACGAGTACCGCCTGATCTGGTTCATAAACCGCAACTCATCGTCCGACATTTTCTGCGCCGTGGTCTCTGCCGAAAGATTCCCGTCACTGAAGAACTGCGCCACCGGAATATCCATCGCATCAGCAATCTTTGCCAGCGTGTCCAGGGATGGCACTGTATGGCCGTTCTCCACGCGCGACAGATAGCAGCGCAGCAGTCCCGTCTGCTTCTCGATGTCTCCCTGCGACATCCCCTTCTGCTGGCGAAATCCCCGGATCACCGCACCAATCTGCATGCATCTCTCCCTGCTTCGGTTCCATTTCCCCGACAGCGTCGCAGGCCGCATTCCCGCAGCCTGCAATCGCATCCGCCTGCTTGGCCGCTGCCAGCGTCTGGCGCGCTCCGGAGCCCGGATCACGCTCACCGCATATTGCTATAAGAGTTAACATTCCCGGGGCAGGGAAGCAAGCATTTCTGCAAGAAAATCCGTTCGCCGGAACCACCCCCGCCAAACCTATCAGCCGCCGGAGCTGGGATCTTGTTCCGGAACCGGGCGACTAATAGCTGTAAGCAATCCATCCTCAGGGCCAGAACTCTACCGCTCGAACCGTCGGTGGTCCCGCATGCCCTTCGATCACCTGAGTCTCCACAACAGCTTCCATATTCATCGTTCGCCAGTTCGGAGGAGCATTTTTCAGGAGTTGCTTCAGGTCATTGGCATTCGAGATCAGCTCTCCGGCCGCTTCCGTGCCTTCTTCCGAAATGCCGGAGACCATCATGACCGGCTGTCCCGTTACCTGGTCCCGGAATCGCGCCACAATTGCATAGTCCCTGGACAGCTTTTCGTAGGGCTGATCCCAGTCCGAGGCCCATGTCGTCCGCTTCTTGCTCTTCCGATCGACAATCAGTGCCGTGCCGTTGCTCGAATCAAAACCAAACCGCAGATCCCTGCTCAGCCGCATCACCCACAGGTTGTCAAAGGCTCCAATGAGCACCACCGGACCCTCGCGCAACTCCCCAAAGCTAGCCTCCGAGGCCGCCGTAATCCGGAACGGCTTGTGCCGTGCCAGCAGCGGAACCTCCACCCTCGTCAGCGTCTCCACGTCTGCCAAGGCAAACAGTCCCGACAGGTGCAGATGGACATACAGTGGCTCGGAGGCCACCGTATGCGGAATCGGCTTCGACCAGTCTCCATCGTCGCTGGTATCCCGCGCTGGCTCTCCCAGACAAATCGTCACTGTCGAATCCCCGCTCGTCAGCGGCTGCCAGAAGTCCTCCACAGTATGGTCCACAGGAGCCTGCGCTTTGGGTGCCCGCAGCCAGAATCCACCCAGAATCCCGGCCCCCAGTGCTGCCACCACCATCAGTACTGTCACCACGAGGTGTGTTGTCGTCCCCGAATAATGCTGCCGCCGTCCCGGCTCCGGCTGGCGATGCAGCCAGAAGGCCGCATGCTCCCACGGCAGGTGCATCCCGTGATGTCCCGTCGAATTTCCGGACGGCAGACTGCCAGAGGCTACTCCGCCAGTTATCGCTCCGGTCGCCAACATGCCGATGGCCGGGTTTGCACCCATGCCATTGCCAACTCCGTCTGCTGCCGCATCCGCGCTGCCAGTCACGCGTGCCGCATCGCCGCCGTCCACAGCCGGCCACACAAACTGCGGCAGATAGGCTCCCGTAGGAAGCTCAATCCGCAGTTCCCCGCTGTGCTCTGGATCATAGTAGTACTGCGCCAGTCGCTTCCGTGTCTCGCCAGCCGTTACCCGTACCACGGGGTCGGCATTGGCATCGTAATCCGGCGCTCGACCAAAGACTTCGATCCCGATCAGCCGTTCCTTCAGAAGGTCGGCATGGCCGTCCAGAGTCTGCTCCACCACAAATCGCAGCAGCCCGGGGTAGCGCTTGCTATGACAAAACAGCGGATGCTGCAACAGCCGGTCCAACTGTTCCCGCACTGCCGTTGCATCCGGCTCGCGGATATTGCGTGATCCGGCAGCCGAGTCCATCGCGTCGCTCTGAATTTTTCCTGCTGGTGGCAAGCGTTTCTCCCCTTGGCAACGTATCATACGTCGCTCTGTTTAGCCTGTCTATACAGAAATGTACCTTCTCACTAAAATGTTTCGTTCTTTCCCGCACCTCCATCCCAAGGTGTCGATAATCGCTTTCTATGCTACGTAGCGTACATCTGTCACCATCCCCGTCAATGTGGTATTCAGGACGCAAATTGGACGTATGATACCTGTTTGTTCTACCCGATAGAACTTGTGTAAGCCGCTGGAATAAATAGGATTACAAGAGTACTTCGCTGTGTCCTCCGCAGTGAAGGGAGCAGGTTCCGTTTAGTACCAAGCAATCACTGCTCTGGTGGACTTCAGCACAGGCGGTCTCCTGCTGATTCCATACTCAGCGATTGTGCATTGCCAACGATGTTGAGGAGCATCCTGGCAGTGCCGGGAACAACACAAAATAAAAACCTGCCATCAGGACGGCTTGCCGCCTGGGTTCGGAAGACTCAGTTCCTTGCTCAGGCGGTTTTGTTTGCTCCATCCTTCTCATCTGATCCTGCAACTATCGGTGTGCGCTGGTGCCCCCCAATTCAGCAATACGATTCTTCCCAAACTCATAGCGCTTCCACGTCACTGGGAGCAGTCGCCCGGAACCCTCTCGCAGCCGATAGCTCCTGTCCACAGCCACATCCCGGATACGATCTGTTTTCCCACTGGCCGGCCAGTGCACCACGACCTCGTCGATCCGTTCTGCCCGGCCCACTCCAATATGTTGCCGGAAGGGTGCGCTGCCAAAGCTGGAAACCGACCCTACAGTTCGCCATACAGTTCGCGTCTGGCCTGTCTTCTGTCCAGCAAGCTGGGTCGAATCCTGGAAGCGCAACTCGATTGTTGCTCCGTACCCCGGACGATTGCTTCTTACCCCTTCGAGCACGAGAGTAATCCAGTGATTTCCATGCCCCGGATTCCGGTAGAGCGCGTCAAAATACCGGTCGCCTGGATACGCCCCGCCCATCTCCTCAAAGACATCCTCCTGCCCGTCATTCTCCAGATCGGCAAACACCACGGCATGTGCGTGTTGCAGATTTCCAAAGCCACCAGCTGTTGTCACGTCCTCAAAGCGCCGTCCATGCTCATTGCGAAACATCCGGTTTGGGAGTAGTGCCTCGTAGGATGGTTCGCCCGTACCCAGGTACACATCCTGCCATCCATCGTTGTCCAGATCCCCAAACCCGGCTCCCATCGTCAGAATCGCCCGATCCAACCCCATCGCGTGTGCCACATCCGTAAATGTCCCATCCCCGTTGTTGTGGAACAGCCGGGGGAGGGAAGCGTGGTGTGGCTGCCCGGCCTGGAAGCGTCCCACATCCTCCATGGATTCGGTCGAATATCCAGCCGCAAACAGATCCGGCCATCCGTCATTGTCGTAGTCAAAGAACCACGTGGCAAAGGTATTGCGATCTCCGCCCAATCCTGCTGCATCCGTAACATCTGTAAATCGCCAGTGCAGCGGGTCTGGATGCGTTGGATCTTCCGGTCCATCGTTGCGAAAAAGCCAGCTTCGACCGCGCATCGCTGACACGTAGAGGTCCGGTCGTCCATCCCGGTTATAGTCGCCCCAGGCCGCGCCTTTGGCAAAGCCCAGATCTGCCGGAATCGTACCCTCCACTTTCGTAAACGTCCCATCCCCATTATTGTGATAAAGAACTGAGGGGTTCCGGTCGCCCGGTTGCGACTCCCGCGTTACAAACAGGTCTAGCCACCCATCCCCGTCATAATCTGCCCACGCAGCCGACGAGGTCGGGTGCTCGCTCCACAGTCCTGCCGCCCGGGTAACGTCCGTAAACGTCCCATCCCCGTTGTTGCGCAGCAGCGACATCGGATAATGGCCGAACCGCCCCCACCACTCCCCGCGGAGCACCAGCACATCCGGTCGTCCGTCATTGTTAAAGTCGGTCAGCACCAGGTTCAGACCGCCCAGTTCCTCATCCAGTCCCGCTGCATGCGTCCGGTCCGTGAACGTCCCATCTCCGTTGTTGTGGTAGTAATGCATCCGATCCAGAGGCCCGGAGGAGGAAACCAGGATGTCCATCAGCCCATCCCCGTCAAAGTCCTCCACCACCGCCCCGCCAGACAGGTCCATATCTCCGATCCCGGCCAGCATCGCTACATTCGGAAAATATCCAATTCCATACTCAGAGTCCGACAGTGACTCCGGAATCAGCCATTGCTTCGGCACATCCTGAGGATATCGCCCCAGTTGTTGATAGGCCACATTCAGCAGCCACCGGTAGAGCCAGGAATCCGGCTCATGCTGCAGCAGCCATGTATACTCAGCCACCGCATGCGTGGCGCCGGCCTGCAGCCGATGCACTGCTGACCCACGCAGCGGATACACACAAGACAGCGCCGTATGGTTGCTCATGCAGTTTTGCTGTTCGCCCACTCGCAGCCAGGCGATTGCCAGCTCCCGGTGCAGCCGCACCCACACTGCCTCTGGCACGGTTGCTCCGGCCATCTGCTTATCTAACTCCTCCAGAGTCGCTACGGATCCTGTGCTGTCGCCGGTACGCAACTGTTCGTTGGCTAGCTCCAGCGCCACTGTCACCCGATCCGGCAGCCGCAGCGGCTGCTTGAGCAACTGCTGGTAATAGACCACCCGCTCACCCGTTTTGTTTGGGTCTGCTTTCCAGTCATTTGCGGCAAAGATCTGCCGTAGCCGCTGCCCCATTGCCTTCGCTGCCTCTGCTTCGGAGCGAATCCCTGACTGGAGTCCAGGACTCTGCGCCGCTGCCCTACCTCCGACCAGACCGACCAGCAGACCCGTCACAACCGCAATCAACCATCCGCGGCAATCCCAGCCAGCACGGCCCGTATTTTGTCCCATCTTCCGTATCCGCATGCTCAATCCAAAGCGGCCCGAGTCGCCGACCATTGGCATTCAGGCCATAGTGTAGCGCCGCCCGGCTGTCCCAGCCCAACGTCTGCGGCCATGCCTGCATCTCACTCTGCAGCAGCATCTTTACGACGGATGCAGGGTCCGCTCGTGCCGCACAGCCCAGCTGTGCGATACACTCCCGTGGTATGAAATCCCTGCAACTTTTTCCGTCCCTGGTGGTTTCCATCACAATGATCCTTACCTCGAATCCATCCCCGGCGCAAAGCACGCCCCCTGCGCCCAACCCTGCCGCCACGCTGGCTTATATTCACCAGACATGGGACACGCTCACTCGTTCCATGACTGACTGTCACTCCCTGGTCGACAGCAAGGTCACCACCCATCCGGTGCTGTACCTGCCCGCGGATTTCACTCCGCCGTCCGATGTCACTGCGGCGGCCACTCGCTGCGGAGTCACGATTCACCACCTGCCTCGCGTCATCCACCAGCTCGGAGACGTCATGCCGGAGGAGATCGGCGAAAACGGTCTGCTGTATCTGCCCCATCCTTACATCGTTCCCGGTGGACGCTTCAATGAAATGTATGGCTGGGATAGCTATTTCATCATCCTAGGCCTTATCGCCGACCATCGAGCCGATATGGCCCGCAACATGGTCGAAAACTTCTTCTTCGAGATCGAGCACTACGGTGCTACCCTCAACGCCAACCGTACCTACTACCTCACCCGCTCGCAGGCGCCGTTCCTCACATCAATGATCCGTGCCGTTTACGAGGATCCCAGTGCCTTCGCCAGCCGTGAGCAGGCCGATGCCTGGCTTGCCCAGGCCTACACTATGGCAGAAAAGGATCACTCCACCTGGCTGCGTCCGGAGCATCGTGCAGGCAGTACCGGCCTCGCCCGCTACTACGACTACGGCAGCGGTCCGGTGCCCGAAATGGCCGATGACAGCACCTATTACCCTGACATCATTCGCTGGCTGCTCGCCCATCCTGACGCCAACCACGGCTTCCTGGAAAAATCCGTCGATCATCCGGATGCGGCTGAGATCGAGCGCCTTCGCCACACCAGTTGCGACATTACCCGCTCCCCGGTCTGCGCTAACGCCGTCGTTCACGGCTATCGGCTTACGCGCGATTTCTATGAGGGGGACCGGGCCATGCGCGAGTCAGGCTTTGATCCCAGCTTCCGCTTCGAGGCATTCTCCGGCGCCACCCACCACTATGCCCCTGTCTGCTTGAACAGCCTGCTTTTCCGCTACGAGGAGGATATGGCCCACTTCGCTCATCTGCTCGGCAGGCCCCAGGAGGCCCGAATCTGGTCCCAGCGCGCCAATCGTCGAAGGATCGACATGAACCGCTTCCTATGGCGTGCCGATCAGGGTGTCTTCGCCGACTACGACTTCCTCCACAACCGCTCCTCGCACTATGCCTATATCTCCTGGTTCTATCCCCTCTGGGCCGGTGTGGCCACCCGTTCCCAGGCTGCCAGCATCGTCCATCACCTCAGCGCCGTGGAACGCCCGGGCGGGCTTTCCATGAGCGCCACGAACACCGGACTGCAGTGGGATGAGCCATTCGGCTGGGCACCCACCAACTGGGTCGCTATCTCTGGACTGTACTCCAGCGGCTTCCGGAACGATGCCCTCCGACTGGCCCGCAAATTTACTCGCACCATCGACATCGGCTATGCCCACGACGGCACCATCCTCGAAAAATACAACGTTGTCGCCGGCAACTCCGCCGTTCACGTCCTTACCGGCTACAAGGCCAACCAGGTCGGCTTCGGCTGGAGCAATGCTATTTATCTCAAACTCACCCAGATGATCGCTGCCGGTGAATCCGGCCCATCCTCTGTCCGTTAACCCGGTATGGCGCAGATTTCTGCGCCTTTCCCGCCGTTCATGCATCTTTAGCCTGTCGATTCCTCCATGCCTGGCAGTGCGCCCCTTCCGCTGCCTCGCCTGGTTCCAGTTCTCTCTTGCCGGGCGCTGACCGGCTCCAACACCGGTTCCCACCGGCTTCCCATATCCTTGCTGACAGGAGCATGCATGGCAGAGTCGACCGCTACGGCCGATCCTCACTCGATCCACGACGACCACTGGAAGCCGCGCTTCAACCCATGGGTCGTGGCCTTCACCGTCACTCTGGCCACCTTCATGGAGGCGCTCGATTCCTCCATTGCCAACGTCGCTCTGCCTCACATCGCTGGCGCCCTGGGTGCCAGCTACGACGAGGCTACCTGGATTCTGACTTCCTATCTGGTTTCGAACGCTATTGTGCTTCCCATCAGCGGCTGGATTGCCAACCGCTACGGCCGCAAACGGTTCTACATGATGTGCGTCGCGCTCTTCACGGTATTCTCGCTTTGCTGCGGCTTTGCCAACTCGCTGTTTATGCTCGTCTTCTTCCGCGTATTGCAGGGCGCAGCCGGTGGCGGACTCCAGCCCAGTGAACGCTCCATTCTTGCCGACACCTTCCCGCCAGAGAAGCGCAGCGTGGCCTTCGCGCTTTACGGCATGGCTGTCGTCGTCGCTCCGGCCATCGGTCCCACCATTGGTGGCTGGATCACGGACAACTACTCCTGGCGCTGGATCTTCTTCCTCAATATTCCCGTTGGAATCCTTTCGCTCTTCCTCAGCGCCCGCATCGTCGAGGACCCACCGTATCTCAAGCGGATGCGGAACAAGGTTGGTTCTGTGGACGGCTTTGGCCTCGGACTGCTCGCGCTAACCATCGGTGCGCTGCAGATCATGCTCGACAAGGGACAGGAAAAGGACTGGTTCAGCTCCGGCCTTATCATCGCCTGCGCCACCATCGCCCTCGTCGGCTTCGTTGCCTTCCTCTGGCGCGAACTCACCGCCGAACATCCCATCCTCGACCTGCGCCTTTACAAAAACACCACGTTCGCTACCACGCAGTTCGTCATGCTCGTCATTGGCGCCACGCTCTACGCCACTACTGTCATGATCCCGCAATTTCTGCAGGAAGTACTTGGCTACTCTGCCACCCAGGCCGGAGCCGTTCTCTCGCTCGGTGGCGTCGTGCTCATCTTCCTGCTGCCCATCGTTGGCTTCATCGGGCAAAAGGTCGATCCGCGCGCCATGATCTGCTTCGGCTTTGCCATGGTTTCGTTTGGTGTCTACCGCATCTCGGACCTGTACCTCGGCATCGACTTCTGGACCGCGACCAGCTGGCGCGTCATCATGGTTCTCGGTATGCCGTTCCTGTTTGTACCCATCAGCGTCCTGTCGTTTGTCGGCGTTCCCCGCGAGAAGAACAACGAAGTCTCCGGTCTCACTGCACTGGCCAGAAATATAGGCGGCAGCATTGGCGTCTCCTTCATCAGCACCATGCTGGTCCGCCGCGCCCAGGTCCACCAGGCGTATCTTGCCGCCCACGCCAATCCATCCTCATCCAACTACCAGTCCATGCGCGGCGGCCTGATCGGGACCCTGCAGACCCGCGGCTACTCCGCCGCCGGCGCAGCCACCCATGCCGCCGGACGACTCTACGAGTCCATGATGCAGCAGGCTCAGATCCTGGCCTACATCGACACGATCCACATGCTCGTCATCCTCACAGTCTGCCTGATTCCTATTGCTTACATCATGAAGAAGCCCACGGCCCGTCCCAAAGAGCCCATCGCCATCGAATAATCGCTGCCTGGCACCTGTCTCTGTCGCGTTCCTGCGTGCTGGCGTGATTCTCTGCCAGACTTTCCCACAGCGCCTGCACACCGGAAAGGAATGATAGGAACTTCACCGCATGGACGATCCAGTTTGGATTTCGCGCATCTGCTTCCGACTGTCAGATACCCGCGAACCAGGCGTAGCCACCTTCCGGTGAAGCAGAGCCAAGGCCTTTGCCGTATCGCTTCATGGAGTCGGTGACCGTAATGTGGTGGATGAACTTGATGTTCTTGTAGCCGATCTGAAGCGGCACACGCATGCGTAGAGGACCGCCAAAGGCGACCGGGAGATCCCCGTTATTCATACCCATCGCGAGGATGGTCTGCGGGTGGAAGGCTTCGTGAATATCGAGACTGTCCCACTGATCCGGCTCAACGCTGAAGTAGGCTACATATCGCGCTGCTGGCAATACGCCGACTTCACGCAGGACGTGGTGAAGCGGCGTGCCGATCCATTCTGCTACATAGGACCAGCCTTCCTCGCAGGCAACTTCCGTGATCTGGCTCTGCACGGGCATGGCCTTCAGGTCAGCCAATGAGAAGCGCGTGGGCCGACGTACCAGCCCATCCACGCTCAGTTGCCAGTCTGAAAATCCAATCGCCCGGGATCGCTGGAAGGCATCGGTGGGTGGAGCAATCGGAACGGCAAAAGGATTGGCGGAGATCATGCTGGGGGGAAACTCACGTGCCGCAGCGTGCCGCGTCAGCAGACTCTGTGTGGCATAGGTCAGAGTTTCGCCAGCGCCGAAGATGCCGCTCGAATCGGGTGGTAGAAGGCCATATCGCCGCGCGATGGCGTCCGCAGCTGCGAGTCCTGATGCTCCAGCCACAGTGGCTATTCCTGCCTGCAGAAGTTTGCGTCTGGAGATCATGCTTAAAGGTTCTCCGGAGTGTGGGATGCGTCGGACGCATAGGAGTCTTTTTCCGCTGCGCAGCCTGTGATCATGGCACGCGTGCGCTGCCAGAATCCTGCCAGTGCGATCATTGTCAGATGGGTTGCGACAAAGCCCACGAGCAGCAAGGTGAGGAAGAAGTGAAGGGTACGCGCACTTTGGCGACCGCCCAGCAGGCTGGCCGCTGCGGGAAACGCTGCCGTAAAAGACGGCGAGAGCGCCAGGCCCGTCCAGATGATGAGCGGGAAGAACACAAAGACAACCGAAAGATAGGTGACGCGCTGTAAGGCGTTGTAGGCCTCCGCGCTGCTACGGCTGCGGCGCTTGTCTTTCAGATAGCCACGAACGGCCCGGAGAAATCCAGCCAGCGATCGTTCTCCCTTGACCGGAACCAGTGTTCGGAGGAAATGTCCACGAATCAGCCCCCAAAGCACGTAGAAAATACCGGCCAGCACCACCAGCCACGCAGCCTCAAAGTGCAGATACCTTCCCCAGCCGTTGCCGTCTGGCATCGCCGTGCCAAAGCCGTTGTTTACCCAGGGACGCGAGGTGGGTAGGGGTAAGGTAAACAGTGGCTTCATGTTGGGATTTCCGCTTTCGCCCCAGTAGAAGCGCGGGTGGGAGATAAGGATTTCCATCCCGGTAAGCAGCAGAGCTGCAAAGGCGAGGACCGTCAGCCAATGCGTTATGCGCACCACGGCAGGGTGACGCGGAGGCTTTGCAGCCGAGAG
>JAKBAG010000080.1 GCA_021809235.1 Acidobacteriota bacterium | reverse complement strand
GCAGGCGCTCACGCTCGCTCCGATGCAGTATTCCATAGTTTGCGGAAATGGGTGCTTCAAGCACGCGGCGCCTCCACCGGCGGTATGAGAGAGATGGGAGGCAGGGGAGCGTACAATCAAGCAAGTCAGTGCGCTGCGGCAGCCAGCAGTAGCCGAATAAAGATGGGGGATGTATGGCGCAGGCGATCTCGCAGCATTCGATCCATATCGCGATTCCCGAGCCGGTCAGTCCGGATTATGGCAAGGATGCTCCGGCTTACAATCAGCGCGCTTTGCCACAGTATTTGTCCGCCCTGCATGGGGCTGGCATGGTTCCCATTGTGATTCCGCTGCATGAGTCGCAGGAGCGTGTGGCTCGCATTCTGGCTACCACGCACGGTGTGTTGTTGCCCGGCAGCAGGGCAGATGTGGATCCGGCGCGCTATGGGGCCGAGCGTCATCCACTTTGCGCCCCTGCTGATCCGCAGCGGGCCGCGGTCGATGAGCTGCTGATTCAGGATGCCTTCCAGATGCGCAAGCCGGTGCTGGGCATTTGTCAGGGTTTGCAGATGTTGAACGTCTGGCTGGGGGGAACATTGATTCAGGATGTGGCCGAGGAGCTTGGGGATCGCATCAACCATGCCCCTGGCAGGGAGATTACCGCGGCTCACACACTCACCACGGTGGGCGATTCCATGCTCGCAGGGATAGTTGCCGAAGCTGCCCGTCATGGGGAAGCTCTGCCCCTGATGGTCAATTCCAGCCATCACCAGGCTGTTGCGCAGGTTGGCGACCGGCTGCGCGTGGTGGCACGATCTCCTCAGGATGGCGTGGTGGAGGCCGTGGAGCTACTGCCCGAGCTGGCGGACAGGCATTGGCTGCTCGCGGTTCAGTGGCATCCTGAGCGAACCTTGACGACAAGCGCACTTTCTCGCGAAATCTTTCATCGCTTCAGTCTGGCTGCCGATGCCTGGCGGCAGGGCAGCGGCCATTCCTCCCAGGACTGAGCAGGGATTCACTTCACGGTTGCTCAGAGAGGCCCGATGCCTGACTGGCGGGGAGCTGAATCCCCCATCCACGCGCTGCCAGCCCGGGCAGCGTGACCGGCAGATGGCCGGTAATGGGCTGCTTTCCGGTCAGCGCCAGTACGGCGGCAACACCGGATTCGGGCGTGTTGGAAAACGTGCAGAGATAGGTGTCCACCTGCGGAAAGTGGGTACCAATATAGGGATTGCCAAAGGCGACCACAGTTGTCCGCTCATTCGCATGCCTAAGGATGGCAGTGAGCAGTTGCATCGATTGCGGATCCAGTCCGGCAGATCCGGTGGTCTGTCCGGCAATGGTGCGCCCGGCACTGGGGAAGGATTCTGCCAGAACCACAATGTGCGCTTTTGGATTCGAGGCTGAGGCATCGATGGCAGCCAGAATGGCAGGTTTGAGTCTCTCTGCATTCGTTGCATCCACGACGAAGCTTTGCGTGGATCCCAGATGCTCGCGCAATGCCTGCAGGAACGCCACCCCTCCTTCGGTATGGTTCGCATCGTCGGTGAGAACCACCGTGACCGAAGCAGCCGATATCGGCAACTGGTGGGACTGATCGCGAACCAGAGTGACGGCGCGACTGGCCACCTGACGAGCCAGCGCAAGATGGTCAGGCCGGGCAAGCAGCGATGGAATTCGATCCAGACGGACAAACCGGTTGCGCTGCAGCCCAAGCGAAGCCTTCAGGCGCAGAATCTTCAGCACACTGTGGTCAATTCGCTGCTTGCTGATCTGGCCGGACCGCGCGGCGCGGAGCAGTCCGTTGTAGGCTCCGGCAACGTCGGCTGGAATAATCACCATATCGTTGCCTGCCTGCACGGCTGCTACGGCTTCTGCGGCGGAAACCTCAGCCGGAGTGCCGGGAAAAGCCTGCATCAGCGCACCCATGTCGAGGGCGTCGGTGACCACAAGCCCGCGGAAGCCAAGCTGATCCTGCAGCAGATCTGTCACAATGGCCGGCGAGATGCTCGCCGGACGCTGAGGATCCAGCGCGGGCACCGTCAGGTGACCAATCATCACGGCATCCACTCCGGCGGCAATGGCAGCGCGAAAGGGAACCAGCTCCAGTGAGTCCAGCTGACTGCGGGAGGCAGGGACGCGTGCCAGCGAGATGTGGGAGTCCGTGTCGGTGTCTCCGTGGCCGGGAAAGTGCTTGGCGGTCACCAGCAGTCCTGCCGAATGCGCACCGGCAATGTAGGCCGTGACCATGCTGCTGACCAGCTTCGGATCGGCACCAAAGGAGCGCGTGTTGATGATGGGATTGGCCGGGTTCGAGTTGATGTCTGCTACGGGAAACCAGTTCCAATGGATGCCGATGGCGCGGGACTCCAGCGCCGAGATTCGTCCGAACTGGCGGGCAAGCTCAGGATCGCCCGCAGCGCCAAAGGCCATGGCTGCCGGGAATCCCGTCGCTGGTTCAATTCGCATCGGCAGACCACGCTCAAAGTCAGCGGCAAACAGCAGCGGCAGGTGGGAGTCGCGTTGTAACTGGTTGGTGAGCGCGGCGGCCTCCAGCGGTGGGCTTTTCACCAGATGTCCGTGGACCACCGGGATGGTGAGGCCAAAACTGCCTATGTGGTAGGTGTGCATCTCGTCCAACAGATGCTGATACTCCGGGCTGGCTGGATTTGTGAACTGCATATGCGCCCAGACCAGCATCATCTGCCCAATCTTTTCCTCGAGCGTCATGTGGCGCAGCGTCCGGCGCGCCCAGCGGTCGGCTGCGCGCTGACTAGTTCGTAGGCTGGAGCTTGGGCCTGAGCTCGGGCTTGGGTTTGGGCCAGGACTGGGAATTGGGGCTGATGCCTGCAAGCCGGGCGCAAGTGTAAGCAGCATCAGCAGTAGCGGAAGACGATGAGGCGCAAAGGCTCGCGGCAAGGATATGCCTCCATGAATGATGCAAAGCCCCTATGCGGCTTTGCTCCATTATGCTTGACCAGAGTGCCTGTCCATGCCGCCCGAAGCCGATACTGGGGGTGACGAAAAATTCTTCAAAAGGTATATTGACGCCGGAACTGAGGCAGCGTACTCTCTTGCCAGATACCGGATTTGGCCACCTATGCCAATTCGTTCCGCTTCCCAGAGCCGCAGCCCATCCTTGTGCGCAGCGGGTGGCTTGGAGTGGTGCTTCCGCATTCGCGGGATACCGCCTCTACGGCGGAACGAAAGTTCTTCAGCCGATCTGCAGATGTTCTTCGGCGTGATGTCTCCGGCATCTGGATTTTGCGCTGTGCTTTCCGCCGCTTTCGATCAACAACAGACTCCCGATCCGCAAGCACTCGCATCTTCTGCCACTCCATAGATTCACAAACGCCACCGGAAACATTCCAGCCCGGCAACTGCGCAGGCAGCGGCCACGGAGGTTCATCATCCCATTGAAAACCACATTGGAGATCACGCCGAATCTGGAGCCCCTCTTCGGGACCCGCGATGAAAACCTCAAGCTGATGGAAGACGCCCTTGGCGTTCGCATCGACCTTCGTTCCGATGCCGTGCATGTACAGGGAAGCGAGGAAGGAGTTCATCGCGTGGAGCGGATCTTTGCCGATTTTGAATCGCTGCGCCGTGCCGGAGTGCATCCCTACAATGGGGAACTGCATGCCATGCTGAAGGTGGTAGTGGCAGACCCGAAGATCACGTTGAAGTCGCTGGCGGAGACCACCAGGCAGCGCTCCACCGGCATCAAGCGCGGCGTTCAGGCGCGCAGTGCCAATCAGCAGCGCTATCTGGAGGCGATTGAACAGAATGACATGGTCTTCGGCGTAGGGCCTGCCGGTACCGGCAAGACCTACCTTGCCGTGGCTATGGCCGTGGCGGCGATGAATGCCAAGAAGGTAAGCCGCATCATTCTGGTGCGGCCGGCTGTCGAGGCCGGGGAACGGCTGGGTTTTCTGCCGGGAAGCCTGCAGGAAAAGGTGGACCCCTATCTCCGACCGCTTTATGACGCGCTCTATGATCTGGCAGAGCCGGAGCGTGTGGACAAGATGCTGGAGAAAAATGTCATTGAAGTGGCACCGCTGGCCTTCATGCGCGGGCGCACGCTCAACGACGCCTTCATCATTATGGATGAGGCGCAGAACACCACCAGCGAACAGATGAAGATGTTCCTCACCCGGCTTGGGAACAACTCCAAGGCGGTCATCACCGGCGATATCACGCAGATTGACCTGCCCAACCCCAAAAAGAGCGGATTGGTGGAGGCGATCAATCTGCTGGATGGAGTGGAAGGAATCACCTTTTGCCACTTCGAGGATGTGGATATTGTGCGGCATACGCTTGTGCAGCGCATTATTCGCGCCTATGAGCAGAAAAACCTGCAGCAGGAGCTGCCTCTGGAACTGGGTGATGCCATGGAAGGCCCGCATGCTGCCGGACACTCGGCGGGGCATGGGGTTGGAACGGTGTCCCAGTCTGGCAGTGTCATGGCCGCAGGCATACGGCGCAAACCACAGTAAAAACGGGAATTGCCGTATGATCGAAGTATGTCCATCCCATGGCGATATGCGGCGATTTCCTGCACTGACGGGTCTGTGCAATGATTGTCCGCGATCCTGAAGCCGAATCAGTGCTCGCGCAGATGTCGGATCTGCCAACGGATGCAACCCTTCGACGTGCGGCTAGATCAGCACAGGCTGCTGTGGAGTTGTCCGGCGAGGTGACGGTGCTGCTGACCGACGATGCGGGTATTCGTCGCCTGAACCGCAGGTTTCGCAGGAAAAACAAGGCAACGGATGTACTGTCTTTTCCCGCTGCCGAGCCGGAGTTCGGTGTGGCCGGAGACCTGGCCATCTCCGTCGAAACTGCAGCCAGACAAGCTGCAGCCGAGGGGCATCGGCTGGGCATTGAATTGCGTGTGCTGATGTTGCATGGCATGCTGCACCTGGCAGGCATGGACCACGAAACGGACGGTGGCCAGATGGCCTCGCGAGAGGCCGTATTGCGCCAGCAGCTTCGACTGCCGCTGGGCTTGATTGAGCGCGTCACCACACCGCGGCGCAGCGCAGGCAGGACTCGCGCGCGATGAGTCTGGAATGGATGGCCGCATCGTTTCTCCTGGCAGGTATCCTGTGCCTGATGCGCTATGTGGCGCAGGTGGAAGGCGAATTTGGCAGAATTCTGAGCCGGGATGTCCAGGCCCATCTGGACGCATGGGAACAGGCTGTGGAGCCAGGACTGCGAATGAGCCGGGACCGGATGGCAGTTGCCGCCAATCTCTGGGCAGGGCTGGCCGTCGCACTTCAGTCTGTTCTGCTGGCACGCTTGATTCCAATTCATGTCGGCGTCTGGACGGCTGATGCTGCCGTGCAATGGCTGGTGGCAATGCTGCTTGTGCTGGCCCTGTGCGCCGAGGTGATCCCCCATCTGCTGCTGCAGCGGCTGCCAGGCGACTGGCTCGCACCGATGGCATGGCTGCTGCGCCTGTTGCTGCTGGTCATGGTGCCGGGCGTTCTGGTTGTGAGCTTTCTGTTGTCCATTGCCAGCCTTACCGAGCCAACCATCGAGAACTCGCGCGAGGATGAGGCCAGCGATGTGGAGGCCCTGCTCGAAGCTGGAGAAGAAGAAGGCATTCTGGAGGAGCAGGACCGGCAACTCGTGCGCTCCGCACTGGAGTTTGGCGATAAGCGCGTGAAGGAAGTCATGACGCCGCGATCGTCAATCTTTGCCGTACCGGAAGAGATGCTGCTCAAGGATTTTGTGGAGGCACTGAGCCGGGAGAATTACTCGCGCGTACCGGTCTATCGTGGCACCCTGGATGCGGTCACTGGGATAGCCTTTGCGCACGATCTGCTGCATGTCTCCGATCCGGAGAAGGCCGAGCGAACCGTGGGTAGCCTGCAGCGGCCAGTGGCGCTGGTGCCCGAGACCAAGCCAGGCTATGAGCTGCTGCGCGAAATGCAGCGCGAAAAGCAGCACATGCGCGTGGTGCTGGATGAGTACGGAGAAGTCGCCGGCCTGGTCACGATTGAAGACCTGCTGGAAGCGATTGTGGGTGCCATTGGCGATGAGCACGATGGCGATACGGATGCTGCCGAAGAACAGGCCGTCGAGGACGGGGATGGCATCTGGCTGGTTCCGGGCAGCTTTCCTGCTGATCAACTCGCAGAGCTGCTCGGCGGGGAGTTTTTTACCGAGTTTGAAGGCTATGAGTCCCAGACTGTCGGCGGACTGGTGACGGAGATGGCAGATCGTATTCCGTTGGCTGGAGAAGTGGTGCTGGCAGCAGGATTACGCATGGAAATTGTAGAAGCAACGGAGCGGCGCGTGGAGCGGGTACGCGTGCAACGGCTGGAGCCGGAGCGCGAATCCGCCAGACTTCCGTTGCACGCCGAGGCAGATGGGTCCGGCGATGCCGGCGGGAGTGAGGAACGATGAGATCGGGATTTGTGGCCCTGATTGGGCGTCCGAATGCAGGCAAGAGCACGCTGCTGAATGCACTGGTCGGCGAGCGGGTGGCGATTGTCACCAGCAAACCACAGACAACACGAAATCGCATCCTGGGCGTAGTGGAAACCCATCTCAAAGCCGAGAAAGGACAAGCCGAAGCGGAGATGGAAACCGATTCCACTCCAGCCCAAGCCGAAGAAGCCCAGCTGGTGCTGATCGATACGCCCGGCGTGCACGAACCGGAGACGCATCTGGACCGGCGCATGATGCAGGAGGTGCACGAAGCGCTTTCCTCCTGCGATGTGGTCGCTCTGATTGTGGACGTGACGCGTCGCGTCCGACTGGCGGAAGCCGACGAATCCCTGCCCGGCAAGGGCGGCGGATGGCGTAGTGAGGATGGCCAGCTTCTGCAGTTGCTGCAGGCAACTCAGCGCCCGGTGGTGCTGATCCTGAACAAGGTGGATGCCATACGCCGGCAGGAACTGCTGCCGCTGATTGAAGAACTGCGTGCCGTGCATCCCTTTGCCGCTGTGTATCCCATCAGCGCACGCAAGCGGGATGGGATTGAGGCGCTCGTGCAAGGCTTGGCGGCCATGCTGCCGGAGGGGGAGCGTTACTTTCCGTCGGATCAGTATACGGACCAGCCCATGCGCTTCCTTGTGGCAGAGATCCTGCGCGAACGCATCCTGATGGAGACAGGCGAGGAGGTTCCCTACGCCTCCGCCGTTGTGATCGAGCAGTTTGAAGAGCCGCAGGAGCCGGCACGCAAGGCCAGGAAGCCGCGTATGCTGAAGGGTGGAATTCCCGCCCCGCAGCGCAGGCCGCTGACCCGGATTTCCGCTGTCATCTACTGCGAACGCGAAGGGCAAAGAGCCATCCTGATTGGCTCCGGAGGCAGTCGGCTGCGCTCCATCGGCTCCAGCGCCCGCGAGCAGATCGAAAAGCTGCTGGGAACGGCTGTCTATCTGGAACTACGTGTGATCGTGGAGGAAGGCTGGCGACAATCGCAGGGGTTTGTGGAGCGACTGGACTGGCGTCGCCAGTTGGAAGAGATGGCCTCACGGCAGGCTCGCGACAGCGAATCCGCCCATCGTTAAGCTATTCGCTCACGCGTCCGCGGCCACTGGCCTTTACGCTGTACATCCGCTTGTCGGCTATACCCAGCATGGCATGTACGGTGTCGCCATCCACCGGACAGTTAGCCAGTCCAACGCTGGATCCAATGGAAATCTGCAGTCCATTGCGCATCTGAAAAACGGTCTCCGTCAGCGTTGCATGCAGCCGGGTAGAGGCTTCCAGCGCTTCCGCCGGTCCGGTTTCGGGCATCAGGACGACAAACTCATCCCCGCCATACCGGAATGCAAGATCGCCCGGACGGGCTGCCGTGCGGATTCGGCGCCCAAAGGCTCCCAGCAGCTCGCTGCCTATCAGATGGCCGTGCACATCATTGACCTGCTTGAACCGGTCCAGATCCAGAAACAGCAGACCAAACGGGCGACGGCTGGCATGATACTGTGCGATTTCCCGCTCCAGCAGCGCGTAGAGATGCCGCGCGTTGTACAGTCCCGTCACGTCATCGGTAATGGTCAGCTGCTGAACCCTGGAGACATCCTGCGCGTTTTCAATGGCAATGGCTGCGTAGTCGGCAAGAATGTGCAGAAAAGCGATCGTGTAGTCGGTGTTCTGGCGAAGATCGGGATTGAAAATCTCTAAAACGCCATGGGTGCCGCGGCGGCCACGGATGGGAATGGCCACAGCAGACTGAAACCGGAAGCCGTGCTGCTGGAGCATGAATTTGGTGGTCGGGTCTTCCTTTGCCTCGGGCAGGATGAGCGTCTGTCCATTCGCCGCCACCCAGCCGGCAAGTCCCTCTCCGACCTTCACACGTAGATCTTTCAGCGCCGAGCCATCGCCATAACCGGTCAGAGCATAGTAAAGCTCCTGACGCGCTTCATCCATCATCAACAGAGCCCACAGATCTGCCGTGATAAAGCGGTTCATCTGCTCCAGAATGGCGCGCAGAATACTCTCCAGCTCCAGGCTTGAGGTTAGAGAGCGAGCAAGCTTGTGGAAGACGAGCAGGTCTTCCAGCGGCATTCGATTTTCCTGTGTCATGGCGACGTGAGCAGCTACATCCATTCTAATGTTTTTCAGCGGTGAGGATGCCGTCTTCCAGAGACATCCTTCAGCCGCAGCTTCCGTACGCATCATCAGGACGCAACTCTGCTGCTGCGTCTGCGCACCACATTAGAAACAAGGGCACATTTTCAAAGGGAATACTGGATACGTTGCATACTCAGCCGCCGATGTGGACCATGGACCGGGAGGGCTTCAGAAATCCCGGTTCGCCAATGTGATGCCGAGCCTCCTTGGTCTGGATCACCTGGAGCAGGAACTGCCGCAATTGCTCATCGCTGGCACCGCTGCGGGCAAGCGCCGCCAGATCGTGTTCTCGATGGGAAAACAGGCACGTGCGAATCTTGCCATCCGAGGTAAGGCGCACACGGCTGCAGGCACCGCAGAAGGCTTGCGTCACGGGCGCAATAATGCCGATCTCTCCTCTGCCATCGGCAAAGCCGTAGCGTCGCGCCGTTTCTCCCGCCGTTGTTGGTGCCAACACGGTCAGCGGATAGTGCCGCTGGATGCGTTCCACGATTTCCGTCAGTGGCACTACCATCTCCGGCGTCCACAGGCGATCCTCTTCGAGAGGCATGAACTCGATGAATCGCACCACCACCCCATGTTCGCGCGCAAAGTGGGCAAATGCCTCCACCTGATCCTCATTGAAGCCGCGAAGCAGCACACAATTGATCTTCACCGGATCAAGCCCTGCGCGCTGAGCGGCCTCAATGCCTCGCAAAACAGAGGTAAAGCTGCCCGGCACGCGCGTGATGCGCTCAAAGGTGGCCGGATCGACTGCATCCATGCTGATGGTCACCCGGCTCAGACCCACATCCCGCAGGGGTTGCGCCAGATCCTCCAGCAAATGACCGTTCGTGGTAACTGCAATCTCCGGCGCGTGGCCGGCTCGGGTCCGCATGGCATGGATGCCGGCAACAATCTGCGGCAGGTCCCTCCGAAGTAGCGGCTCGCCGCCCGTCAGGCGCACCTTCTCAATGCCCACCGAGAGGAAACATTGTATGAACCGGAGGTAGTCCTGCGCGCTCAGTTCCGCGTATTGCGCCCCATGCAGGCCGGTGCGGCAATAGACGCATTTGTAGTTGCAGCGATCCGTGATGGAAACGCGAAGATCCGTAATCCAGCGGCCATGACTGTCGCGGAGCAGATCAGCGGAGGGGGTATCAGCGTCGAGATGGAGATTGGCTGCCATACGGGGAAGCTGGCTGCGCGCCGGGATATGGCAGCCAGAGAATCAGTCGATGCGAACAGTACCGCGGCGGAGATAAGTGCCCACGCTGCCGGCAACCAGAACAATGGTGAGCGCAATGCCCATGTAATAGGCCATCGGATGAGCCCAGCCGGGCGAGTAGGTCAGATCCTGACCGGCCCAGAGGGACAGCAATGCGCTGATGACGGCAAACTGGCCGGCGATCACCTGCAGGGTCAATCCCCAGTCGCGACGACGATCCAGGGCTTCAACCTGATCTGGGGTCAGGTTGCGTTCTTCAGGGGGCAGCATCATGTTTGGCATGGCAGCGGAAATCTCCCGGAAAAGTTGTTCCGGATGACCGGAATCTCTTCCCATTCTAACTGCATTGTGGCGGGGTATGACAAACAAGACCACGGGAAGCTTTCCGTATCCTGTCTCCGGAAGCAAATTCCCGGTTTTGTCATCGCCCGAATATCGAACAGTCTCTAATCCAGAAAGGCAAGCGACTGAAGGGCCGTAATCTCAAACCGCTTGCGGCAGCGCACGTTCTGGCAGCCCAACTGGTCGTCGCGCCGCACCATGTAGGACTGCGCCTTGGCAAAGCGGGCACGATCCCGCTCATCGGCATGCCGCGGCAGCTGATTGCGTTTCCGGCGCACGACCCAGTTCACGGTGTATTCGGCGCTCTGACCGCAGTGGGGGCAGCGCAGATCGTGCTTGCGCACTTCCGTTGTTTCCGTAAAAAAATCGCGCTCTTCCATAAAACATCTCCCAGCCTTCATCCAAAGTATTCCATACTCATGGCATGGCCAGAAAACGCAAGACATTCAATCCCGTCAGCGTGGTCAAGTCCGTAGCACGTGACCGCATCGGACAGCCGCATCCGGTGCGCGTGGAGCAGCCAGTGGACAAAGGCCGCGTACGTGGAGCCAAGCATAAGCAGACTCTGGACGAGTTGCGTCGCGAAGCCGACTCAAGCAGCGAAACCGAGTAGCACCGCGAAGCCGGACAAACGGGCAGGGCGGTCAGGCACGGATGCAACACAGCTTTCGCAGCTGCGCACTGTCCCTTCAGGGCTGCGGCTTCTCCACGCTGTATGGGCCGGGAAGCGTTGCGCCTGTCGGAGGATTGGCTGTAGGCAGTGCCGCTTTGGACCTGTCGCCGACTGCCAATGCAGAGGTTAGTTTAGAGTAGATGCGAAACAGAATGGCCAGGTCCAGTGCCTCGGCTGCCGGATGGCCAGCGCTTTCTGCCGGTTGGAAGCTCGCGGCCCGAATTGCAGCCACCGCATTCTCATCCAGACCAAAGCCAATCGGTCGAACAATAGCAATCCGTCCCGGTTTTCCGTTGGGCTCAATGACCACCCGATAGAGCGCGCGGCCCGCAATTCCATTGGCCTGTGCTACGGCATTGGACGGCGGATCCATGATCTTGAGCAGCCGCGCACGCGGATGCAGTTCGCTCACTGGAAGCAGACCTGCCGGTTCAAACGGTCGCCCCGAGCGTTGCGCCGCATAATACAGTTGCCAGTCATCCGGTAGCGAGGCCAACATGCGGTCGTCGAGCGATGG
>JAKBAG010000079.1 GCA_021809235.1 Acidobacteriota bacterium | reverse complement strand
TGATCGTGATCCACCGGAACATAGGCCTGCCCGATGTTGCAGGACGGGTCGCTGGGAATGGAGCAGGCGAAGCCTCCGGTGATCTGCCCGCGTTCTTCGGCAATCTGGTTGGAGTAGGTCACGTAAAACTGTCCGCGGTGCTGGACGACGGGCGAGTGCAGAGTCATCTCCCAACCCCGCACCAGGGCTCCGTCGACAGAGATGGGAAAGTAGAGATTGGATTCTCCCACGTTGGAGTGATCGAGAAAGTTATTGATCCGTGTGGCGAAGGTATCGATATCGAGCAGCCATCCCCACTCAGGAATCTGAATGCCGAATTGATGCTCTTCGTCGCGCTCGGAGGGTAGCGGAACGAAGGTATTTTCTCCGGGTTGATGGGTCACGTAGTTCAGCAGACCACTGGAGACTGTTTCTACAGGTGCCGGCTGGAAATAGTGTCCATAGAAGCCGCGCAGCACCCAGCGCAGGCGCGGAATGCGCACGGTGGCGCCGATGCGGGGATAATTGGCCTCTTCGTTGAGGACGCTGCGAAAGATGGAAAAGCGCATGCCCCCCATGAGAGTGATCCACGGGTTGAGCCGCCAGTGATCCTGCAGGTAGAACTCGACCAGTCCGGCATCTGTTGAGGCTGATTGATTGGGAACGCTCGTGGAGGAGCCGTCATTGACCTGAAGCCCGAAGAGATCGTTCTCCGCCTGATAAAAGCTGTACATGCCTCCCGCAAAGGAGTTCTTCGGTAGCTCGGCGTGCATATCTGCCTGAAGTCCGGCGTAATTGGAGCTTTGGTGCCAGGTGGTGGCCACGGGCATATCCGTGGGCAGCGAGTCATAGTTGGCCTGATTGAGGTGATAGAAGGGCGCAATCTGGTAGTCGAGCCGGGGGCCGACGGTGTGGACCCAGTTGGCGATGGCGAAGGCATCCCGTTCCTGTTGGGCATCGCGGAGGCCGTAGGAGGCATAGTATCCGGAGGTGGCCTGGTAATCGGTGGTGCTGGGGTCGTAGGGGATGTCGAAGTAGTCCTGGCGATATTGCGCGGTCATGCGCAGCTGGTCGCGGACGCTCTGGTTGCGAATAAGCGAGGCAAAGATGCTTTGCGAGTTGGTGCTGTCGTGGTAGACGGTGGGAATTGGAGTCTGCAACCCGTAGTTGGAACGGGAGCCGGTGACACTGGCATACCATGCAGTCTCCGACGTGTGGTCGCCCAGGGAGATTTGCATCTCGCCTTCGCCCAGATTGCCGCCGATTAGGCGAAGATTTCCCTGACGGTTCATCTCGAATCCATTGCGCGGCAGAACGTCAAAGACGCCGTAGGTTCTGTCGCCCAGATCTGCCGAGTAACTGCCGCGATCCACCTCCAGTTGCTCAATATCGCCGGGATCAATCTGCGGTCCCACGTTCGATGCGATTTTGGTGTTGGGAATCGCAACGCCATCCAGCATCCAGGTGGTCTGGTGTCCGCCGCGCACATGGAGCATGTCATGCGCCATCAGGGATCCGGGCACGTAGTTGGTGATCATCGTGGTGCCCAGGGTAAGGTCGGCTCCCGGGGTTTCGGCAATCTGCTCGCGATCCATGGAAGTGGTCGGCGTTACGGTGTCCATGGCGGTTGCGGTTGCGACCACAGTCTGTTCCGTAGCGGCTACGCTGAGCTGCAGGTGCACCACTGCGCGTGTACCGGCCAGCGCCGTCAGCAGGGTATGCAGCGACGCAAATCCCGGAGAGCTTGCCGTCACGCGGTAGCTGCCGATGGGCACACCAGTGAGGTCAAATTCGCCGCGGGCATCGGTGTGTGTATGCAACACCAGATCGGAACTCACGGCATGCAGAGTGACCTGTGCGCCTTCCACCGGAAAGTGCTGCGGATCGTGGACGACGCCGTGAATCTCTGCAAGATCGGTAGCCTGTGCCGCCATGCAGCCTAGAAACAGACCGAGGCAGAAGGCCCATTGGATGGATTGCCTGAGGATCAAATTGGATGATTGCATCAATTCCTATCTCATCGGATCGCTTAAGATCTGTTCGTCAGCCGCGACTGCCTGCTGGCGGCTCGAGGTTGCTGCCGAACACCGGTTGATCTTCGACAGGGTACTTTCCATGGGCTTTTTCGGATGCCAAACCACGGGTGCTGCGGAGCAGTGTGGGATAGTCCTGCGTCGGCAGTGTGTGCCGTGCCGGTCCGCATGGAAAGGGACGAATCGCTCTGAGGCATGTCTCCCGCAGTGCAGCTAGCGCCGCTGCATGACCAGCCATTCGATCAGTCCTTGGATCGGTCGCTATCGGAGGAAGATCGGCGGAGCACGATCCCGCCAAAGAAGGCGTAATCCATGCTGTGGCGGGATGGAGGTCAGCTGGCAGGATGAGGCAGGAGCAACTGGGCGTGCCGAAAGCAGGATAGGGGAGGGTATCCATGCCGCGATGGTGGTGACCGCCTGCGGAGCTTCCTGCGGGCAGCAGTCGCAGACCGAGCGGAGACTGGCGTGATGGGAGTCTGCAGCCTGCAGGCGAAGGTTGCCCTCAGATTCCTTCCCTGGACGATCCATCATGGAGCAGTGATGAGCCCCATGTCGGCGGCAGCATGCGGGCAGCGTTGCAGCAGTGTGGCTCATCGAAGCATTGGCAAGCGATGCCATTGCCGGAAGGTCTGCCCCGGTGACCAGCAACAGGGTGAGCACCAATGCGATTCCGGCTTGTCGCAGCTTCCGCATCTCTATTCACTGTGACGCAATGCCCGCGTTGTTTGCAAACGGACTTTGCATCCGGTCACAAGCGGATCACAGTCCAGGGTGGCTGAGAAAATTCGCCTCCGGAATGAGCTGCTGATAGACGGTACGCGGCAACTCCGTCTGCCAGTGATGCGTCCAGTGTGCCCACGCAACAGCACTGAGGAACAACAAAGCAATGACCGCCGCAACGGTGGCCGGGTGCAGCTGCCTGCCGCTCCACTGCGGAGTCTGGCGGCTGGTCCTGTGCGCGGGGAGCGCCAGTTGCAATGCATCCTGAGCCGGACATACGGCCACGCACTCCATGCAGGCGGTGCACTCGGCAGATCGAATCTGCACCAGCTTGTCCACTGGTAAATGGGATGGGCAGTGGCGTGCACACTTGCCGCATGCGATGCAGGCGGAGGTTTCCCGGCGAATCTTGACCGGACTCAGCGTAGCCACTAATCCAAGTAGTGCGCCGTAGGGACACAGGTAACGGCACCAGAAGTTTTGGATTCCGAGGGAGAGCAATCCGATCGCGACCATGACGATTGCCGATGTGAGGCTCATGAAGCGGAAGAAGTTCAGCATGCGGACATCCACGATTAATCCATAAGGAGTCTGCATGAACTGCTCCAGTGCAAGAGCCGACATGGAGCCAATCAGCACGACGAACAGACCCAGCAGCAGATACTTCAGGCTGCGTAAAGGTATATCCAGCCATCGGGGCAGTCGGAGCGTTCTGCCGAATATCCATTGCCCCAGATGCCACAGAGCCTCAGAGAGCGTGCCGACCGGGCAGAGCCAGGAGCAAAAGGCACGCTTGAGCAGCAGGCTGATAGCAACAAATGCCAGGAAGAGAAAAAGTGCTGCCGGATGGATGACGGGCAGATGCCCTGTAAGGAACAGAAATTTGGTGTGCATCAGGCCGGCAATCGGCAGCCACCCATCGACGCCTGCCGGCCGCGCATCTACTGGTTGCGCCATACCGGAGCCACCCTGCTCGAAGGAGCGTACCCAGCGGTAGAAGAGAATGCCAATCCAGGCATTCAGCAACAGAAAGGATGCCTGCACGGCATGGCGAATCAATTGAGATCGGTCAGGCTGCTGACGGCGCACCCAAGATTTGCGTGTCTGGCTGGCTGGTTGCGATACCATTCTGCGCGCTTCCATTTCTTTTGGCCTCCAGCTTCCAGCATGCGGCAGGCTTAGCCAGGCATCTGCGACTTCTGTCACAGGAGTTGGGTTTTATCCCCCGGCAAAAGACGGGCTGTAGAGCAGGGAATTCACCCTCCGCAAAGCGGCATTGCGTCGGGGCTTCGCCCGGATGGCGTATATGATGGAAGGAATCTATTTATCTTGAGGGGTTTTTCGTGGCCGCATCCGCTTCTTCCCTTGGACAGTCGTCTTCGCTTCGCATTGGGCTTGCCGGTTTTGGAACGGTCGGTTCATCGGTTGCCAGAATCCTGGCAGATGCCACGGCAACCGGGCTGACGTTGACGATGATCGCCAATCGCAATGTTGCCCGTAAGCGGGCGGATTGGGTTTCCCCTGCTGTGCTCTGGACCGACAGCGTGGAGGAGATGCTTGCACCGGATGCGCCTGTGGATGTGCTGGTGGAACTGGTGGGCGGGCTGGATCCGGCCGGGGAGTGGGTACGACGCGCGCTCGCTTCCGGGCGCAGCGTGGTAACGGCAAATAAAAAACTGATTGCCTTCCATGGTCCGGAACTGGAGCAACTGGCTCGGCAGAATGGCTGTCAACTGCTGTTTGGCGCAGCCGTTGCCGGGGGAATCCCGGTGATTCCCGGCATTGAGCACGGACTTGCCGGAGATCGCATCACCCGCGTGGAAGGCATTCTGAACGGGACCTGCAACTTCATTCTTTCCGCCATGGAGTCCGGTGCCGAGTATGCTGCAGTGCTGTCTGATGCGCAGCGTCGCGGCTACGCCGAGGCAGACCCGACCGAGGATGTCGGTGGTTTGGATGCCCGTGCCAAACTGGCCATTCTCATGCGGCTTGCGATGCGGGTTCACGTGGCTCCGGAACAAATCGAGGCACGTCCCATCACAACGGTCTCCTCGGTGGATTTCTCCTATGCCGCCGATCTGGATGCAACGATCCGGCAGATTGCACGCGCCGAACAGACGCCGGATGGTCTGGCGGCCATTGTCAGCCCCATGCTTATCCCGCGGAAGTCGCCACTGGCCTGGTCCACGGGGACGGAGAATATGGTGGTAACGGCAGGAGCGCACGGCGGAGAGGTCGTCTTTTCCGGGCACGGCGCCGGCGGCCATCCGACGGCGGTGGCCGTGGTGAGTGATCTGGTGAATCTGTCGCATGGGCTGGGTCGTCCGCCGGTCGCTTTTCAAGCGGCACAGGTGAGTATTGAGCCGGAGGTGCCGCACTATATCCGATTTCTGGTCTGTGATCGGCCGGGAATTGTGGCGGCCATTGCCGGGGCTTTGGCTGCGGAGAATATCAACATCAACGCTATCCTGCAGAAGCCCGGATGCGCCTCCGATTGCCTGCCGTTCGTCGTTACGGTCGAGCCTTGCCGTGGATCGGCTCTGCGCCGGGCACTGGCGGCAATCGCGCAGATGGATTTTGTCCTCGAGCCTCCGCTCGATATGCAGATTCTGGAGAAATGACCGCGGGCACCCAAGGAGAGAATGCAGTAGCTGGCTAATGTTCGTCGGTCCCAGCGTCTGCCTATGCGCCTGGGAACAGCTGCGGCATTTCTGCGGGACAGCAGATTCGGCAGATCATCCAGCCTGGAGCGGGAACTGAAACTGTCGTTTGGAGAGGGATCAGAGGAGGGAATTCATATGGTGCCGAAGAGAGGACTTGAACCTCCACACCCTTGCGAGTACATGGACCTGAACCATGCGCGTCTGCCAATTCCGCCACTTCGGCACGTGCTCGTTACTGATGAAGATTCAGTAGCGCAACAGATATAAGTTTCGCAAATGCGGCGCACAGTGTCAAATCCCTGGCGCCGCATCTACAGTTGGTTCGGCCGGAGGCAGTGGTGCTGCATCCGGTCAACTGATTTAGACCAGCTTGGCGTCGAGAACGATCTCGGTGTTGTTGGCAAAGAGCTTCGAGATCGGGCATCCGGCCTTGGCATTGGCAGCTGCGGTGTCAAAGACTTCCTTCGTTGCGCCAGGAACCTCTGCGGTCGTGTTGAGCGTGATACGGGTGATGGCAAATCCACCGTCCACCTTGGCCAGTGTGACGGCGGCATGCGTCTCAATGCGGGTCGGAGTCAGTCCGGAGCCGCCGAGTTGGGCGCCAAGAGCCATCGAAAAACAGCTGGCATGAGCGGCTGCGATCATCTCTTCAGGGGTCGTGCCGGAATCTGCGCCTTCAAACCGAGTCTGGAAGGAATAGTTGGCATTGGAAAGAACACCGGTTGCCGTGCTGATGGTGCCCTTGCCTTCCTTCAGTGAACCTGTCCACACTGCACTTGCTTTGCTTGCCATGTCTCTCTGCTCCTTGCCCTGCAGGGCGATTGCTGCTGTGATCATTGAGCCGGCTCAGCAGGGAAGACCCGATGCGCTTCGAAGCGTCGGGAGGAAGCTGGCCAGCCGCGGATGAAGAACCTGTGTGTGCCCGGAACAGGCACCCATCTCTATGCTAATCTCTCGACATGCTTCCTGTCCGGCCAGCGTCGCTTGATCCCGATTATCGGGACAGCATTTCACTGGATGCAGCTTCCAGCCAGAGGCAATCCATGACTGCCTCCACAACAGCCACCCCGGAGTCCTCGGTGCCCGTGCAGCAGATCTGCCCCAACTGCGGAGAGCAATTGAGTGGATTTCACTGCAAGCTTGTCTGTACCGGCTGCGGATACTACCTGAGTTGCTCTGATTTTTATTAGGGCCTGCTCACGGCTCTTGTGAGCTTCGGCAGCCAGCCGAGCCTTCGCATCGCCTTACGCGCCAGTCCGGTGAGTGCCATCGTTGCAGCCTCTTCGGCGGTCACCCATCGTCCATCCGCCGGAGCAGGGCCTTCGCCGCGAAGGATGGCAATCCTGTAATTCACCTGCATGATGGCATGTCGCAGTTGCAGGATGGGCTTGCCCAGGTGGTTATGCTTGCTTGGGCTGTCCGGCATCGGGGGAAGTTCCCACATGCCGGGCATCACCGTTTGTGCCTGGCTGCGCTGGATGAGCAGCAGTTGCTCCATACCGTCGGCAAGCCGGGTTTGCCAGCGATAGTTACGGATCTCGGTGCGCATCGGTGCCCTGCGAACCGTTTCATGTTCTCCGCGCGTGGCGCAGCCTGCCAGCCAGGGACATGCGGCGCAACGGGGTGATCGGGGTAGGCAGACAGTGGCGCCAAGTTCCATCATGGCCTGGTTCCATTCACCCGGGGAAACTGGATCCAGCAGGCGGGCAGCCTCCCGCTGGACGCGGCGGAGATACTTTGCATGCAGGACGGGATCCTCGCTGCCCCATCCGCGCAGCCGGAGGAGCACGCGCTCCACGTTGCCATCCACTGCCGCGACCGGCTCACCGTAAGCGATGCTGGCAATGGCTGCGGCGGTATATCGTCCAACCCCGGGCAGTTCCAGCAGAGCGGCGTGGCTTAGGGGAATGTGCCCATTGCCGCTGCTGCAGATCTGCTGAGCCGCACGATGCAGCATCCGCGCCCTGCGGTAATATCCCAGCCCGCTCCAGGCTGCCAGTACGGCAGCTTCCTCGGCAGCGGCCAGTGCCTGCACGGTGGGAAAACGCTCCAGAAAGGCGCGATATGGTTCCAGAACAGCCGCGACGCGCGTCTGCTGCAGCATGATCTCTGAGACCCAGATCGCGTAGGGGTCCTGCGTGCGACGCCAGGGGAGGTCCCGCCGCTCGCGGGTAAACCAGTCGAGCAGCAGGCGGTGCAGGTCCGTTTCGTCTGTTACCGTTTTTTTTGCCATGATTCCCGGATTCGTTTCTGATTTGTGCGGGTGCTTGAATGGATTCTACCGCTGGATTTTTCTCTGCCTGTCTCAGAATTGGACAACAACGATGGTACTGTAAGTTCCAGCATCCACAACGAATCGTGTCACTCGCCTTCCCGCGGATGCTCGTGACTATTGAGACTTAGGAGAACTGACATGAATCCAGCGCGACCAGCACGAATTTGTGGCGTCGGCCTTGTATTGCTTTGCCTTACTGCCGGGACAGTGGTGAGTGCCCATGCCCAGACGATGACCGATCCAACCCCGTATACAACGACGCACTCCAAGCCTGGAAACAGTGGCTGGAACAGAAATAGTCAGCAACAGACCACGCAAGGTATGAACGGACAAAGCATGAATGGCCAGGCGAGGCTGAAACGCAACGAATTCAAACCACTGTCACGCGTTTCGCTGGGTGTCGGCTTTTCTCCGCTTGGGATTGGATTTTTGCTTGCCACCAACATCAACCGGTACCTGGATGTGCGCGGAACGGGCAACTTCCTGAATTACTCCATCAACAATATCAACACCAACGGCTTCAACGTGAATGCCAATCTCAACCTGGCCTCGGCCGGAGCGGCAGTCGATATCTATCCCTTTCATAACTGGTTCCGCATCAGCCCTGGCGTATTGTTCTACAACCAGAACAAGGCCGATGCTATCTTCACGGCTGCTGCCGGCACCAGCTTTTCATTGAATAATGTGACCTACTACTCGGCATCGGGAGCCAATGCTGTGGTCGGCAACGGCAACTTTGGCTTCGGCAATGGATCTGTGGCTCCGACGATTACTGCCGGCTTCGGGAATCTCTTTCCAGCCTCTGGTCGGCACTGGACCTTCCCTACGGAGATTGGTGTCGCCTTCATTCAGAATCCTACGGTGGCAATTAATCTGACAGGCGAAGTCTGCGATGCTCAGGGACAGAACTGCGTGAATGTGGCTACGGACCCGACAGTGCAGTCAAACCTGGCGGCGCAGGTGAGCAGTTACCAGAAGGATGTGCAGCCGCTGCACACCTACCCGATCGTATCCTTTGGCGTAGCCTACAACTTTCATATCCGGCACTGAAGTCCAGTGAAGCGCAAGGAAAAGTCAGAAGAAAAGCGGCTGCCTGAGGGCAGCCGCTTTGGTTAGCAGTCGGTGGAAATGATCTGGGCGATCAGTCGCCGGCAACCAGTTCACTGGAGGTCTCGCCGGACGGCTTAGCCGGGGCAATGGCATCCAGACGAACCAGACCCTCGACCGGCTTTTCCCCTAGCACATGCTCGCGATAAAGCCGAGCCATCCGTGCGTTTTCTGCATCCTGTTTGAGCTTTTCATCGCGCGCGCGGATCTTTTCTTCGCGTGCGTTCTTGGCGATGCCCAACTCATCCAGCGTGTGGTTAGCCTCGGCGTTCACGTGCTCCATGTTCAGCTCCAGCTTGTGGCCGATGCTGCTCATGCCGACGTTTTTACCACCGGCAAAGATCTCATGGCGACCATGCTCCTCATACCACTTAGTCAGGGTTGCGGTCATGTGCATCTTCTCGATGATATTTCGCCAGCCGATGCCAGTGTTATAGGCGCAGAAGCTGATCTCCCCCTCCTGCGTGGCATAGGGGATGATGCACTGCTCGGTGCGACGGAAGTCGTAGTTGAACAGATCCTGGAACCACATGCCGGCGATGAACAGAAAGTTCCAGCGGTCGGCACGGCGCTTCCGGATATCCTCAGCTGTCCGGTCACCAGTCACCTTGCCATAGTCCTTGCCGGTCGCGCCGAAGGTTTTGTCCATCTTCTTCAGCATGTCGGTGATCTTGAAGTGCGTCGGAGCCTTGAACGGATCGTAATTGCGGATCAGTGCAAGGCCGATGCCAAGGATGGACAGAAACTTGCCGCGCGCCGCGTCGTTCACCTTGGCCACGTCCTTGGCCAGACGATTGGCGTTGATAAACGCCGTGACCGGCACGGCTTCCTTGGTTTCCTTGTCAATCATCACGGCCATGCCTATGCCGCAGTTCGGGTGGCAGCCGCAGCTTAATTGACCCCAGTCCGCATTGGGGCCGTGGACGTGATCGGCCCAGTCGGAGAAAGTGCTCATGAAGCTGATCGGGAACCAGTCGCGGGAAGGCTCACCCATTCCGGTCTGGGTTTTGACGTCATGGGCAAGATGGCTGAGGGTGTAGCGCTGCGCCATACGGCGCTCGTCGCTGATGTCCTCGTCGCGACCGGTGAACGAGACCGGCTGGAAGCTGAGGAAGTTGATGGTCTTCGGATTGTCGAGCGCAAACTCGATGATGCGGCCCACCTGCTCGTTGTTGATGCCGTTGATGATCGTCGTCACCGGCACAATGTCCACGCCGGCTTCGTGCAGGTTATGAATCGCCTGCAGCTTGACGTCGAAGAGGTTGCCGACCTTACGGTGCGAGTTGGCCGCGTTGCCGATGCCGTCAAACTGAAGATAGACATAGCGCAGCCCTGCCTCGGCTGCCGCACGGCAGAGCTCCTTGCTCTTGGCGAACTCAATGCCATTTGAAGCCGCCTGCACACTGTTATAGCCCACCTTCCGGGCGTAGGCCACCGCATCCAGGAAGTAGGGCGAAAGTGTTGGTTCGCCACCGGAAAACTGCACGCTCATCTGGCGACGCGGCTTGATGGTGATCGCGTTGTCCAGCATGGTCTTGATCTCGTCCCAGGTCAGCTCATGGACGAAACCTACCTGATTGGCGTCCATGAAGCAGGGATCGCACATCATGTTGCAGCGGTTGGTCAGGTCGATGGTCAGCACCGAACCGCGGCCATGGGTTACCGTCGAGGTGCCATGGTTATGCAGCTTTTCGTCGTTGTGGGCGCGAATGTCACGTCCTGGGAAGCTCTCTTCCAGGTGACGGAAGAAATCCGTGTCAATGGACATAAGGTCTTCAAAATGACCGTGCTTGGGGCAGTCCTTCACCATCAGAATCTGACCGTCACGTTCAATAATGGTGGCCTTGATTTCGCCGACCTTCTCGTTCAGCAGTACCTCATGAGGCAGCTTGCCATCCAGAATCTGCTGGCGAATTTCAGGAACGCACTTGGGGCAGAGCGAGTCAGTGGAGCGCGGCCAGCCGAGAGGTGGCTTTTCCTTTTCCCAGCTCTTCAGAAGGGGCTTGTCGCTCCATTTGGGGGTGATGGAAGGATTCGGGCTGATGCGATTGATTCGCTCAAAGACCGACCACATTCCTTTCGCTGCATAAACCACTGCCTTCTCTGCGTATTTCGTCGCTTTGGCCATTGCTGCGTATCTCTCCTAGCGTGGGGGTATGTATGCTCTGGCTGCCAGAAATCGGAGACCTCAACTGAGATGCTCCTTGGAGTCGAAACGATTCTGATCCTGCGTTTTTAGAGTACCTTGTTGCGAGTTGCAATCCAAATGGTGCTCAGCGAATGGCTGTTCTATCCGCTGAATGGGGTAGATCGCCCCCGGAATGGTGCCTGAATTTCCATCCCAGTCTGCTGTTCCCTGTGCTGGAGTTCAGAGCCTGAGCGGAGTGCGCGACAGGGTACGAACTCAGAAACTCAATCTGCGGGTGGAGAGGTGCGGGAAACCTGATTCAGAATGTCCTGCACAAGAACCACGCGAATGTGGATGCGGCGGGCGAGGTCGGGAAGGAACTCGGTGATGTAGTTGTCGATCGGATCCGTGGCCAGACCAAGAAGATACTCCGAGAAGGCCGCTGACAAGTGCGTCTGCTGGCCTGGTACATAGAGATTTCCAATGGCAATGTCCACTCCGCTGCCGACCAGATTGGCGTAATTGAGCATGCCTTTGCCGTTGTCGCCCAGGGTCCAGACCACCTGCTGGGTGGCATGCAGGAACCTGCGCTTGAATCC
>JAKBAG010000078.1 GCA_021809235.1 Acidobacteriota bacterium | reverse complement strand
TGCGGCCGTGGAAGGCCCCATAGAAGGCGATCACGTGCTGCCGCTTGGTGTGGTAACGAGCCAGCTTCAGCGCACACTCCAGGGCCTCGGCTCCGGAGTTGCCAAAGTAAAACCGATGCGGCCCCTTCATGGGAGCTACCGCCGAAAGCCGCTCGGCAAACTGCGGCATCAGTTCGTAGTAGAAATCCGTTCCCGACAGGTGCAGCAGCTCACCGGCCTGCTTCTGGATGGCAGCCACCACCTCCGGATGGCAGTGCCCGGTCGATGTCACCGCTATGCCGGCGGCAAAGTCCAGAAACTCATTGCCGTCCACATCCTCAATCCGCAGTCCCCGTCCTCGCTTGGCCACCAGAGGATAGCCGCGCGTATAACTGGGAGACATCAGAGCCTCATCGCGGGCTACTACCGCTGCTGCCTTCGGTCCGGGCAACGCGCCCTTCAGCCTGGGTCCAAACTCCGCATGCAATGCCTTGCGATCCATCCTGTCTCTCCTTCTTGCTCCCGCTTTTCGCAAATTCGTTCTTGCCGATGCAGTGCATGGCAGCGATTCCGGAGCCTCCGGTCGTACACACGCACCCATCCCTCAGCCGGATCGACAGACGCATCCATGCGCACTGCCGCCCGGAAATGCGGAAAATAAGAGGAAATTAATCGCCGGAGAAGAGATTCGGACGGCTCTGACACGGCCTGGGCAGGCAAAAAAGCGCATGCAGGGCCGTTGCCCCACCACGGATTTCGCTCCTGTGTACTCCCGGCGCCTGTTGCATCGCTTCTGTCCCTGATCCGCCGTTCGAGTGGCAGATATGGGTGGAGCATACCACGATCCTGCGGAAATCCGCGAGTGCCGACTCAGCCTTCGCAGGCTGTATGGGAGCGAAGCTCCCGCTCAGGGATGGACCGTGCATGCCTCGGCATGCACCGGATGCAATGGAATACGCTCTCCATCGGAAGCCACAAACTCAGCCGTGCAGGCAGTCCAGAGCTTTTCCTTCTGCTGGGCAAACTCCTCCAGCTGCCCACTTCCCTGGGGACCATGCAGGGGAATCACCAGGCGGGCAGTGCCATTGCCCCCCCGCGACGCCACCTTGCCCGCAATTGGCCAACCGGCAGAGATGGGAGCACCCAGTCGCGCAATCACCGCATCCGAGCTTTGCGCGGCAAAGATCGCCGGTTCCGCTGCGGCCTGTCGCCGCGCACTCCCCATGAACCAGTCCAGCGCACCCAGAATCAGAGCAGGAAACAGGCACAGCACCACCCCCAGCACCAGGGCATTCCGCCTGCGGACAGTGGATTCTCCCGGGCTCATGCAATGCGTACCAGTTCCGTCTGCAGTGCCCCGGTGACCCATGCCCGGTCCTCGGTCGTCAGCATATTGACCTCACTGCGAATACCAAACTCACCCGGCAGATAGATTCCCGGCTCCACGCTGAAGCAGGTTCGCGGCAGGATCAGCCGCTCGTCATGCGTCTCCAGATCGTCCAGATGCGCTCCGGTCCCATGCAGATCGGCAGCGATATTGTGTCCGGTCCGATGCGTAAAGTACGCACCATATCCGGCGGCCTCAATCTCGGCTCGCGCTGCCCGGTCAGCCTCGAATCCCCGGATAGGTCTGCGCGCGGAAAATGCCTCTTCCACCACCCGGATGGCCGCATCCCGCGCTGCGCGCACGGCAGCAAAAATCGTCTGCTCCCGCTCGCTCGGCTCCCGGCCAATCACGCCCGTCCATGTCACGTCGTAGTGAATGGCCGGCTTTCCGTCGCTCAGCGGCTCCTGCTGCCTGCCCCAGATGTCGATCAGTAGAAAATCCCCCTTGCAGATGGGCCTTGCCTGCACTGCCGTCGGTTCGTAATGGGAGTCTGCGCTGTTGGGACCCACGCTCACATTCGGCCCATTCTCCCAGAGCAATCCCTCGCGTCGCATTGCCTCCGCCAGCCAGCCCATCAGCGTAAATTCGGTGATTGTCCGGGGCATGTCGTCGGCCGGGCTCAGGCAGTTGGCAATCTCCTTCCAGGCAGCGGTCAGAATGCGATCGATGGCACGCTGCGCCACCGTGTGCGAGGCCATCTGATCGTCGCTCAGCACTGCCTCAAACCGGCTCACCAGATCGGCGGAGCTAACGATCTCCTTGCCCATCTCGCGCAGCAGCTCCACCGTCCCGGCGTCCACCATCGAAAGATACAAAATGGCATTGCGCGGGGAATACTGCATCGCAATCCTGCGGACACCGCTCAGCATCGACTCCAGTTCCCGGCCAAGCTCCTGCCAGGAGGAGTATTCGCGTCGCGTTCCCGGCAGAGCATCCAGCCGGAAGGACTCAATTCGATGTACGAGCTTACGCGGCTCACCCTCTGCCGGAACCAGGTAATACCAACGCCGCGTCACATGCGCAGCCGGGTCCAGCCCCAGGACGCGCGTGGCTATAGGGTCCCGATGATGATGATCGTAAAAGAGCCATCCGTCCAGACCCTGCTCGCGGATTGCCGCCTGCATCTCGTCCAAGCGCATGAGGACAGCATATCCGACGCGCAAGCTGACCGTACAACCAGACCGCTCCCTTGCCCGGCTCCCGCTGCATCCTCGCCAGGGAATGACCTCGGCTCAGCGCCAGTCCTCGCCGGAGTTGCTCTTCGCGATCTCATCCATCGCGGCATCGAAACCGGTGCTTTTTTTGATCAGGATATCGCCGAACATCTGCTTCTGCAGCAGCAGCACGGCCTGCAGCCGAACCAGTTCCAGCAGTGCCAGAAACGTGGCAATCAGCGCCCGCTCGCTGCGGCTCTGCGCCAGCATCCGTCGCAGAGAGACCGGTTTGTCCTCAAAGCTCAGCCTGCGGCCCACATATTCCATCATCTGCCGCACGGTCACGCTGTCTTCTTCAATGCTCAGCACCGGGCGCTTCTTGAGTCGCTCCAGAATCTCGCGGAAGACGCGCACCAGATCCACCGTATCGGCGGCAATCTCGCGATCCTCGGCGGCAACCTCCCGAAACTCCCGCATGCCCGGATTGGTCCAGGTCGCAGCCTCCAGCACTTGCTTCTGTTGCAGCATCTGGGCTGCGTTTTTGAAGCGCTCATGCTCTAGCAGCCGCTCCACCAACTCCCGTCGCGGATCCTCTGCTGCGCTATCCTCGCTGCCTGCAGCCACACGCGGCAGCAGCATCCGGCTCTTGATGTGAATCAGCAGAGAGGCCATGTAAATGAACTCGCCAGCCACATCCACATCGGACGCCCGCAGTTGCTCCACATAGCTCAGAAACTGCTGCGTGATCCGCGCAATCGGAATGTCGTAGATGTCAATATCCTGCTTACGGATCAGATCGAGCAGAAGGTCCATCGGCCCGTCGTAGACTTTGCCAACGGTCACCGAAAACGGAAACTCCGTCTCCTTGGCCCGCGCTTCGGCAGCAGACGGCTTCGCCTGTTCCGGCCGGGTTCCGTCGCCGCTGTCCTGCGGCTCAGGAAATGCCAGCACCGGATCCTTGCTCATCGTGCCACCTCAGAGACCGCCGCATCCAGCTTGGGCATGCGCATGGCCGTATCCACATCCTGCATGGTGGCCTCAGCGCGCCTTCGGGCACGCTCTGAGCCGGCCCGCAGAACCTCCATCGCCTGCGCCGGCGTAAATGAAGCCCTCCGCTGCTGGATGGGTCCGAGAATCTGCACCAGCGCATCAGCAGCCCAGCCCTTGCACTCGATACATCCGATCCCCGCAGAACGGCAGCCTTCATTCACCGCCTGCATCCGCTCCGGCGTGGAAAAAACCTTGTGTAGATCGCCCACCGGGCAACGGTCCGGATCGCCGGCATCGGTTCGTCGGATGCGGGCTGGGTCTGTCACCATCGTCTTCAGCTTCTGCCGCACCGTTGCTTCCGAATCGGTCAACTCAATCGTATTCCCATAGCTCTTGGACATCTTGCGACCGTCGGTACCAGGCAGCTTCGGCGCTGGTGTCAGCAGCACCTGCGGCTCCGGCAGCACCTCGCGCTCTCCCAGCTTGTAGAACTGGTTGAAGCGCCGCGCAATCTCCCGCGTCAGCTCCACATGCACCACTTGATCCTGGCCGACAGGAACAAACTTCGGCGTGTACAGCAGAATGTCAGCAGCCTGCAGCAGCGGGTAGCCCAGGAACCCATAGGTGCTCAGGTCCTTTTCGCTCAGGTTTTCCTGCTGTTCCTTATAGGTGGGCACTCGTTCCAGCCAGCTGACTGGCGTAATCATGCTGAAGCGCAGATGCAGATCGGCATGCTGCGGCACCGCGCTTTGCAAAAACAGCACACACCGCTCCGGGTCCAGACCAGCTCCCAACCAATCCAGCGCCACCTCTTCGGTATTGCGCCGCAGATTCTCCGTATTGGCATAGTCGGTGGTCAGCGCGTGATAGTCCGCGATGAAAAAGTAGCACTCATACTCATGCTGCAGCTTGACCCAGTTGGCCAGCGCGCCCATGAAATTGCCCAGGTGCAGTCTTCCGGTCGGGCGCATGCCGCTCAGCACGCGGCCTTTGTTTTGCTTCATGAATTCACTCGTGTTCGTCAATTCCGGTCCTTCTCTCAATTCTATCTGTGCTGCCCTGCTGCCCGGTCAGCAGCTCAGGGCTGGGACGGATGCGCCCATCGCTGGCCAAACTGCCGCAGCCGCGCCAGCGTTGCCGCGGCCATTCCTGAGGCAATGGCTTCAGCCCCACGCTCCACACCCTCCCGCAGGCTGGCAGCCACTCCGCAGGCCACCAGCGCCGCGGCAGCGTTCAGCAGCACAATGTCCCGCTTCGGCCCCGGTATGCCGGTCAGAATATCGTAGAGAATTTCGGCGTTTGCTCCGGCATCGCCTCCGTCCAGCTGGTCCAGCGAACTGCGCTCCAGCCCGGCCATCTCCGGGGTAATCTTGGCGGCTTTCATTGCCGGATCTCCCCCCGGCTCCACACGCACCGTCACCGACTCCCCCGTTGTCGTCAGCTCATCCAGCCCATCGGAACCATGCACCACAAAGGCATGGCGGGTCGACTTCAGCTCCAGCAGGGTACGCGCCACCAGCAACGCCCGGCTGGGGGCCAGCACACCAATCACCTGCGTCCGGGCTCCGGCCGGGTTGGTCAACGGTCCGCAAAGGTTAAAGATGGTCCGGAATCCCAGCGCATTGCGCACCCCTGCCACAGCCTTCATCGCCGGATGCAGCATCGGCGCATGAAGAAACACAAACCCCGTCTCGCGCAGGCATTCGGCCGCCAGCTTTGGCTCCAGCGTGATGGGCACGCCCAGCGCCTCCAGCACATCCGCTGAGCCACATCGCGAAGTCACGGCACGATTCCCATGCTTGGCCACGCGCGCACCGGCCGCCGCCGCCACCAGCGCCGCACCGGTGGAGATATTAAAGGTCTGCGGACCGCCGCCTCCGGTTCCGCAGGTATCCACCAGGGATGCTCGTTCCTCTTCAGTCAGCGGAATCGCCGTGGCCCGCGCCCGCATCTCCTCCACAAATCCAGCCAGCTCCGGCGCCAGTTCCCCGCGCGTAGCCAGTGCCGTCAGCAAGGCTCCTGTCTCCAGTTCGCTTGCCTTACCCTCCAGCATCTCCACCAGCGCCGCCCGTGCCTCTTCGCGTGTCAGCGCGGCTCCGTCCTGCGCCACCGGTTTCAGCAGTTCCCTTACCTTGGACAACCGTACTCCTCCCGCGCACGCTCCTCTTTCAGAAAGCCGCGCCGTCCCACATCCTGTCTTCCTGCCGCAATTCCGGCCTGCATCCAGTTTGCCCGCCTGTTGCCTTGTCCGATACGATGAAGGCGCGACAGGCGCGCACTGGACACTCGGAATCCTGTACCGCACTCCGAAACCTTCCCGGACAGCGCAATCTTCCCTGCCGCCAGAGAGCGCATCTCAGCATTTATGAAGATACACGAGTATCAGGCAAAGGCAATCCTCGCCAAGTACGGCGTCCCCGTACCGCGGGGTGAGGTGGCGAACACGCTGCCAGAGGCAGTGGAAGCTGCCAGAACCCTGCTGGCCAACGGCGCCACGGGCGTCGTCGTCAAGGCCCAGATTCACGCAGGAGGACGCGGCAAAGGTGGCGGCGTCAAGGTAGCTCGCACCCTGGCAGACGCAGAAAACCATGCCAAAAACATTCTCGGCATGCAGCTTGTCACCCACCAGACTGGCCCGGCTGGCCAGAAAGTCCAGCGCCTGCTGATCGAAGAGACAGCCGCAATCGACCGCGAACTCTACCTCGGCATTGTCCTTGATCGCGCCGTCGGCAAATACGTCTTCATGGCCTCGCAGGCCGGTGGCATGGAGATTGAAGAGGTAGCAGCCAGGGACCCCAAAGCCATCATTAAGGAAGTCATTGATCCGGCCATTGGCTTGGGAGCCTATCAGGGCCGCAAGCTGGCCTTTGCCCTGGGTATCAAGCCCACCCAGATCAACCAGGCCGTTGCCTTCTTTCAAAGCCTTTACCGGGCTTTCCTGGAATCCGACGCATCCCTCGTTGAGATCAATCCCTTCATTACCACCACCGATGACAAGCTCTTTGCACTCGACGCCAAGATGACCTTCGATGACAACGCGCTCTTCCGCCATCCGGAAATCAAGGCACTGCGCGATGTCGCGGAGGAGGATCCGCTCGAGGTCGAGGCCAGCAAGTACTCGCTCAACTACATCAAGCTGGACGGCTCCATTGCCTGCATGGTCAACGGTGCCGGCCTGGCCATGGCCACCATGGACATCATCCAGTACGCCGGCGGCAGCCCGGCCAACTTCCTCGACGTGGGCGGCGGTGCTACCCAGGAGCAGATCGAGCACGCCTTTGAAATCCTGCTCTCCGACAAAAACGTCAAGGCCATCTTCATCAATATCTTCGGCGGTATCCTGCGCGTGGATCGTCTGGCAACCGGCGTCGTGGCTGCGGCCCGCAAGCTCAGCGTTACCCTGCCTATTGTTCTGCGTCTGGAAGGTACCAACGTCGAAGAGGGTCGCAAGATTCTGCAGGAATCCGGCCTCAACTTCCAGGTGGGCGCAACCATGAAAGAAGCTGCCGATCTCGTGGTGGCTGCAGCGAAAGCGGGGGCCTAAGATGTCAGTTCTAGTGGATAAAAACACGCGTCTCATCGTCCAGGGCATCACCGGCAAGGAAGGCACCTTCCATGCCAAGGGTGCTGCCGAATACGGCACCCAGGTCGTCGGCGGAGTTACGCCCGGCAAGGGTGGAACCACTCACGAGGGCTGGCCGGTCTTCAACACCGTTGCCGAAGCCGTAGAAAAGACCGGGGCCAACGCCACCGTCATCTTCGTACCCCCTCCGTTTGCCGCCGATGCCATTCTCGAAGCCGAGGATGCCGGACTGCCACTCATCGTCTGCATCACCGAGGGCATTCCCACGCTCGACATGGTCAAGGTCTGGAGCAAGATCAAGGGCTCCAGCTCGCGGCTGATCGGCCCCAACTGCCCCGGTGTCATCTCGCCCGGCAAGGCCAAGATCGGCATCATGCCGGCGCGCATCCACAAGGAAGGCACTGTCGGAATCGTCTCCAAATCCGGCACGCTTACCTATGAGGCCGTTCACCAGCTCACCCAGCGCGGCATCGGCCAGTCCACGGCCATCGGCATCGGTGGCGACCCGATCATCGGCACCACCCACATCGATGCACTCAAGCTGCTCAACGAAGACCCCGACACCGAGGCCATCATCATGATCGGCGAGATCGGCGGCTCGGCTGAGGAAGCTGCCGCTGCCTACGTCAAGGAGCACGTCCGCAAGCCGGTCGTCGGCTTCATCGCCGGTCAAACCGCGCCCCCTGGCCGCCGCATGGGCCACGCCGGCGCCATCATCTCCGGTGGACAGGGTACCGCTGCCGAAAAGATGAAGGCCATGCGCGAGGCTGGCATCCACGTCGTCGTTTCCCCGGCAGACATCGGAGCCAAACTCGCCGAAGTCATCGGCAAAGCATAGCTCCCATCACGCACAGATAGCAGAAGGCCCACCAACACGGCGGGCCTTCTGCTTTCTGCGCACCTGCCTGCTCACCATATGCGGCAGGGCTTGGCAATCACCATCGCATCGCCCTGCTTGCAGGCAAAGCTTTTGGCGAACTCCGGCATATCCTGCAGGATCGTGTTCGTCCTGTACTTGTCCGGAGCATGAGGATCGGTCTGCGCCTGGGTCCGCAGCGCCTCCGGACGCGTCTGCGAGCACCACTGCTGCGCATACGCGATCCAGAATCGCTGTTCTGGCGTGTATCCATCCATCGTTGACTGCATGTCCACATGCGCTTCATCCGCCTTCTGTAGCCAGGCCATCAGCGCCAGTCGCAGTCCACCCAGATCGGCCAGGTTCTCCCCCAGCGTAAGTTTTCCGTTCAAGTGAACTCCCGGCACCACCTCAATGGCATCGTACTGCTTCACCATGCACTCGGCGCGATCGGTAAACTGCGTTTCGTCCCGCTTGGTCCACCAGTCCTTCAAATTTCCCGTCGCGTCGAACTGGCGTCCTTCATCGTCAAAGCCATGCGTCAACTCATGGCCAATCGTCGATCCCATATCCCCGTAATTGGCTGCATCGTCCTCCCTGGAGCTGAAGAAGGGCGGCTGCAGATATCCAGCCGGGAAATTGACATTGTTTTCCTGCGGATCGTAGTAAGCATTCACCGTCGGCGGCGTCATCTCCCACTCGGCGCGATCCACAGGTTTGCCAATCTTTGCCAGATCCCGTTGCGTCTTGTACTCGCCCACACGCATCTGATTGCCCAGCGCGTCGCCTTTCACAATCGTCAGCGTCTGGTAGCTCTTCCACTTGTCCGGATAGCCGATCTTGTTCATCACCCCATGCAGCTTGATCATTGCCTGCGCCTTGGTTGCCGGGCTCATCCAGTCCAGGCTCTGAATATCCTGCCCCATCGCCTGCTCAATCGCCTGGGTCAGCTCCAGCGTCCTCTGCTTGTCCTTGGGCGGGAAATATCGCTGTACATACACCTGCCCCAGCGCATCGCCCAACTCCCGATCCACACGGCTCACGCAGGTCTTCCAGCGATCCTGCTGCTGTTCCGCGCCGCCCAGAATATGCGAATAGAAGTGCCAGTTTTCCTGCTCAAAGCTCTCTGGCAGGCTTGTGGCGGCAAAGGCATGTAGCAGATGCCAGCGCAGATAGGCCCGCTGCGTCTCCAGCGGTGTGGAGGCAATCAGCTCATTCAGGGCCGCGAAAAACTTCGGCTGCGTCACATTGATCTTTCCGCTCTCCGGTCCGCCATACGCCTTCAGGTAGGCAGCCATCGAGAAGTGGCTCATCTGTGCTCCGAGCTTGCCCACATCGCTCGGGTGATTCTCCGCCTGCGGATCTCGCTCCTCCGTCGCAGAGAGCGAGGCATCTGCCAGCCTGGTTTCAAAATCCAGAATGCTGACGGCATCCGCATTCGCCTTGGCTGCCGGCTCACCAGCCAGCGTCAGCATCCTGGCCATGTGCGCCACATACTGCTTGCGAATCTCCACCGACTTGGCATCCGTACGGGTATAGAATCCCTTCTCCGGCAGGCCCTTGCCCCCGGCATCATAGAAGGCAATCTCGCGCGACGAATCGGCGTAATCCGGACTGGAGCCCATGTCGAAATAGACCCGCACCCCCATCCGCTGCAACTGCCCGACCAGCGCAGGCAACTGAGCCGCCGAGTGCAGCGCTGCAATCCGGTGCAACATTGGCTCCAGCGGAGCAATGCCCTTCGCATTCAGAGTTTTCAGATCCATACAGCTGGCATACTCATCGCCAATCCGCTGTTCATTGGGCGTCCGGCTAGCCCCCGTTTCGGCCTGCTCCAGAATGCCCCGCAGATGCTCACGATTCAGGTCATATAACTCGCTGAAGCGCCCATAGTAGGACTGATCTGCCGGCAGCGGATGCTTCTTCAGCCAGTTCCCGCACGAGTATTGGAAAAAATCCTGGCAGGGATTGACCGAGGCATCCACCAGCGTCGGATCAAAGACGCGCAGTGGATTTCCATGGGAAGAGTGTTGGGGAGTTTGTGCCGCACCAGCCACAGCCAGAGCCATCATCGGGAGCAGAATGGAAAGTCGCTTACCAAACATGCATCCCACTCTACCAGACTCACTGCAAACTGCAGTATTCGCATCTGGGAAGCAGAGAAACTTCGAGATAAATACACTTTCCCATCCCAAGAACGATTCCAGCCATCGGAGATATATCTACCGTGGCTTATGAGAATGCACCCGAAGCGGTTCTCGACCGCTGTAATGTTCTCTTATAGAGTGAAAGGCCAGGAGACACGTAGCACGGAATTCGTCAACGCACAGCCGTTGAGGGTTATTTCGCACCCACTCGCTTCAATACAACCGGGATGGTTCGCAGCAGAATTTTCAAGTCCAGCATCAGGCTCCACTGCCTGGCATATTGTGCGTCCAGGTTGGCACGCTGTTCATAGCCCACCTTGCTGCGACCAGAAACCTGCCAGAGTCCGGAGAGCCCCGGAGTCACTTCCATGTAGTAATCGGCAAGGCTTCCATAGAGTTCCAACTCCGCTGCAATCACAGGCCGAGGACCAATCAGTGACATCTCCCCCATCAGCACATTCAGTAACTGCGGCAACTCATCCAGGCTCCAGCGGCGGATGAAATGTCCAATCGGCGTGATGCGGGGATCTACAGCGGTCTCATGCTTGCTGGTACGCCAGAAGAAATGATGTTCCTCCTCGCTCCCTACATCACGAATCTTCTGCATGCGCCTGTCCGCATCCACATACATCGAGCGAAACTTCCAGATACGAAAGATGTTTCCGTAGCGACCTACCCGCTTTTCCCGATAGAAAACCGAGCCTTTTGAAGTGAATGCGATGATTGCTGCAATCATGCAGCATGGAACAAAGACCACAGCCAGCATCAGCACAGAAACAACAATATCAATAACTCGCTTCACAAGAGCATATCGCAGCGAATCCACTGGAGCATTGGGACGAAAACCCGCAATTCCTCCATCGATCGCAATCTCGCGACTCGCCTCAAGTGGGTCCATAGCAGCCCGCCACATCCAGATGGATATCGCAAGCATTCCGCAGATGCAAAGCAACGCCTCGGTGAGTAAGCCGGTCTTAAAAAAATGTTCCGCAGTCATCCAAAAGTGCATATCCGTACTCCATTCCGCAAGAAATACACCAAGACGTAGATCACAAGCAGAAAATCGTGCAAAATTTATTTATTCATCATAGCAAGAATGTAATTTCTTATCGAGGATGCGTTTTTTCATCTTCGATTAATTCTGGATAAAAAAGGCAAAGTTCTAATTTGGGAATTCCGATATCTCATTCGAATTCTCATTGCAAACTCAACCCTGACTCACAGATTCCACTCGAAACATGGCTCAGGCAGCTGCTAGCCATCAGGTACCCTTCTGAATCGCCTATTTCGGCACTCTACTCAGGGTAGACGCAGTGTTGGCAACTCACGATGACATATCTCCCAAATCTTCTTTGCCATATCTTCCGGTCAATTCGCTCACCCTGTACCTAAGAATGTACTTTCGAGTTCGTCCCCCAAAA
>JAKBAG010000077.1 GCA_021809235.1 Acidobacteriota bacterium | reverse complement strand
TTCGCCGCTCCCAGATTTTGGCATCAATCAGAAATCGGAACCACAGGGTTTGCAGCGTCCAGTAGATCAAGCCCTCCTTGCCATCCAGAATGCCCAGCCGAAGAAAGTAGCGATAGCAGAAGAAGAGAATCGGACGCACGAACAAGGGCACGCGGTTATATCGCTCCCGCAAAAATCGTTTGCGCTGCGAGGGAGTTCCGAAGAACTTTGGCTTGAGGCGGTTTGCTTCCTGTGCCGCAAACAGTTCCTCCACCTCTCCGTCAGCCCATCGGTTGTGGCGCGCTGTCCATTCGGAGATGCTCATGGCCATGTCATCGATCATGACGCCACGAAGTTGCCCGGGTGTGCCACTGAGCAGCAGGAAGTGCTGATCGTATTTGCGGTCTTCGCAGCGTCCGGAACCGGTGCGGAACAGGCGCAAATGCCAGGTGGGACTCATGGCGCCGTGGCGCATGACCCGACCGAGGAACCGGACATATCGCGGCAGAAAATAGCCGGTGTGTTCCGGAGAATCGGGAAGCGCGAGGATCGACTGCACGAGCGTGTCGTCCATCACTTCATCCGCATCCAGATGCAGTTGCCAGGGAGTGCGAATGGGAAGGTTGTCGATGGCCCAGTTGCGTTGTGCTCCATAGTGTTCAAAGGCATGTGTGACTACCTTTGCACCGAAGTATTCTGCCACAGCCACGGTGTCATCCTTGCTGAAGGAGTCCACAACAAAGATTTCATCTGCGACCTTGTGTGCCTGGGCAAGAGTTGCCCCCAGCGTCTCCTCGGAGTTGAAGGTCAGCACGATCACGGTGGGGCGCATAAGGTGATGGTAGAACAGCAGGGATGAAAGGACGAGAAAACCGGCTTAAAACCGGGTCTTGAGTTTCAGTATCTGCGACTCAAAGCCGTACCAGAGCAGCGTGGCGACCAGCGTGGAGGCGAGAACACGCAGCAGAACGATCCATTCATTTCCCGTTGAGCCCATGTGGGCGAAGGCAGGACCGAAGTTGCCAAAGTAGACAAATACCAGGATGTGGGTCATGTAGAGCCCGTAGCTGATGGTGCCGTAAAACGCGAGGGGACCGCGTCGCAGCGGTGCCAGCATCCAGGCTCCGGTGGAGGCGATGACCACCAGCACCAGACCGGCGAACAGGAAGGCCAGCGCTGTATCCAGAAATGCCGTGCCGCCAGCTACGGTGGCCGCAGCCAGCCATCCCCCGGATGCGGCCAGCGCGCCGAGCAGTAGCCACGTCTGCCTGCGAAGCGGCAGCGTGAGCATGGCGATTGCGAGAAGACTTCCCAGTGCAATGCCATCCAGATGGATCAGCGTATGGGTCGGGGTCAGCCAACGAAAATGCCCGAGACGCATCAGCGGCGAGAGGATCACGAGAGCGCCGAGAACTGCAGCGAGCAGCTTGCGGCGCGCTCCCAGCAGCCAGACCATGGGTGCCCACAGCAGGTAATACTGCTCTTCAATGGCCAGGGACCAGGTGGGGCCGAGCGTGCCGGGCAGCGGCGTGTGGCGCAGATTCTGCAGAAACAGTGCGTAGGCCGTCAGGGTTTTCCACTGCAACTGATGCGCCAGCGTATCCCCAAGAAACCATGCGGGAACGGAATAGCAGACAAGCAACAGGAGCAGATAAACCGGCCAGATGCGCAGGATGCGGCGCGCATAGAAATTGCGAAAGTAATGACTTCTTCCTCGCGACTCCAGCAAAATGGTCGTGATCAGAAAGCCGGAGAGCACAAAAAAAAGATTGACTCCGGACCAGCCCCAGAGCGATGGCCCATGGATTGCAGTGCCGACGAGCAGCGGATGGCAGTGGTAGAGAATCACCGCCAGTACTGCTAACCCACGCAGCCCCTGCAGCTCCGGCAGATACCGAGGCAGCCATTCAAGGCGCGTGGGGGCAACGGTAGGATGCAAATGCAGTTTAGAAGCAGGTGCCTGGGCAGAGTGCAACGGACGACCTCAGCCTGCGGCAAGCTCTTTGGCGCGCTGGGTGGCACGCATGACGGCCTTGATCAGGGTCACGCGCAGTCCGCCGTCTTCCAGCTCCAGAATGCCGTCAATCGTGCAGCCAGCCGGGGTGGTGACAGCATCCTTTAGCAGTGCCGGATGGTAGCCGGTATCAAGCACCATGCGAGCTGCGCCAAAGGTGGTCTGTGCCGCCAGCAGTGTGGCCGTGTCGCGAGGCAGGCCAACCTTGACGCCAGCCTCGGCAAGCGCTTCCAGAATGATGTAAATGAAGGCAGGACCCGAGGCGGAAAGCCCGGTTACCGCGTCCATATGCTTTTCATCCACGATTACGGTCCGTCCCACGGTGGCGAAGATGCGCTGCGCCAGGTCCATCTTCTCCTCGCTGACAAAACGCCCGCGGCAGAGCCCGGCGACTCCTGCACCCAGCGCCGACGGCGTGTTCGGCATGGCGCGGATGACGGCCAGTTCCATGCCAGCTGCTTCTTCAATCTGAGAAGTCTTCACCGACGCGGCAAAGGATACAATCGTCTTCGTCGCATCCAGGACGGGACGGATCTGAGCCATCAACTCCGGAACCTGGAATGGCTTGACGCCGAGCAGAATCAGATCGGCATTTCTGGCCGCAGCGACATTGTCCGTTGTCACCGCTACGCCCCATTGCGAGGAGAGCGCAGTCGCACGTTCTTCATGGGCAACCGTGGCATGAATCTGCTCAGGATCGAACAGATTCTGCTTCAGGAATGCCTGTAGCAGAATGCCGCCCATTTTCCCGGTGCCGAGGACGGCGACGCGAATATGAGGCAGTTGCGCGGGAGCAGAGGAAAGTTCGATCTCAGACATAGCCCATCCTGTTCCTAAGTAATGTGAAGCCGTTACGGATTCGGTGTTGCGTCAGCATGCAGACCGCGAGGGGCGCAGCGGGATGCCGATGGCTGCATTATCCAATCGGCGGAAGCAGGCGCGTCTGTGCATGGGTATACGTAATGCGATTGATTACTGTAATCGTGGAAAGGACGGCAAGCACCCACAACACCGGAGCCATGACGCCCCAGCGATGAAAGAGCGCCCCAAGAATGATGAGCACAATCCGCTCTGGCCGCTCCATGAATCCAACCTTGCAGCTTCCAATCAGGGCTTCCGCACGGGCGCGGGTGTAGCTGACCATTAATGATGTAACCATCACAAACGCGACAAGGAAGACATAGCGAAGGTGGTTGATGCGCGCGTAATAAATGATGAGGCCGAAGTACAGGACCACATCCGAGTAGCGGTCAATCACGGAGTCAAAGAAGGCACCAAAAACGGTAACCTGGTTTGTCTTTCGCGCTACCCGGCCGTCGACCATGTCAAAGATACCGGCGCCGATGATCGTAAGACCGGCGTAAAGAAACATGCGAACCGAATTGTACGAATTGGCGCGACCGAAAAAGACAGCAGCCACAATGTTGATGATCAGCCCGATGAAGGTGAGCGCATTGGGTGAGATGCGTGTGAGTGACAGGCCGTGCACGATGCGATCCAGCAGCCATCCACAGGCACGTCCAAAGGCGCTGGTCCAGGTTGTTGCCATGGTTACTTCTCCGCGCTCGCTGCAGCGTCGGCTTCATCGTGGATTGTGACCAGCTTCAACACTTCCAGCTCGCGCTTGCCGTTGGGGGTCACGATTGTTGCCACATCGCCAACCTGTTTTCCGATCAATCCGCGCCCGATCGGCGACGTGGTGGAGATCAGGCCTTTGGCCACGTCGGACTCTTCGCTGGTGACCAGTTTGTAGACCAGTTCCTCGTCTTTGGAGGAGTCAAAAACGGTGATTGTGGAACCGAACGCTGCCCGATCTCTGGGAATATTCGAGAGATTGACGAGTGACAGCTCAGCCATGCGCTTCTTGAGCTGCCCCAGCCGCGCATTGACATACTCCTGGCGTTGCTTGGCCATGTGATACTCAGCGTTTTCCGAAAGATCGCCCAGCGCAACGGCCTTTTTGATTTCGGCAGGCAGCTCGTGTGCCAGCTCATGCTCGAGTTTCTGTATTTCTTCCAGAAGCTGTCGTTTGATGTGATCGGTCATTGCTATCCATATCTGGGCGGATGTCTCGGACCTGCTTGTCGGCACGTGAATGAATGGATACGTGCTTGGCATAGCCTGCCAGACCCGCGGAATCGGGCCGTAACCCTGAAACCCTGATTATACGATGTTGGCAAAGATTTTTGCCTGTAGGAACGACGCCGCGGTCAGAATAGCGTGGGGTGTTCGGTTGCAGTCGGATGCGAGTCTGGGTCCTCGCCGGGCGCATTTTCGCCGGAACCCGTATCCGCCGCGGGAGTCATGACCGACGTTGGATCCGGATGATCGAGGAACGATTGGAGGATCAGTACGGCGGCGACCTGATCGACCAGCGCTGCATGCTGCTGCCGCTTTTTCCCGGCGGCATAAAGGATTGAGTGGGCATCCTGCGAGGTAAGGCGTTCGTCCCACAGATGAATGGGCAGGCTGCTGTAGTCGGCCAACTGGGCGGCAAATCGTCGCACCCGTTCGGTTTGTGCACTGGATTCCCCGGAAAGCAGCAGCGGCAGTCCAACGACGAACTCGGTGCAACCGTGCTGCCGAGCCATGCGGCTGAGCGAACGCAAATCCTCCCGCGGATTGGCTTTGCGGGTCATGGTCAGCAGGGGTTGTGCTGTCAGTCCCAGCGGATCGGAGATAGCGACCCCAATGCGTTTCGTGCCTACATCCAGCGCCAGATATCGGGCAGCACTGCGCCGCTGAGCCGATGGCAATCCAGATCCTCCAAGCTTGGGCGTCTCTTCCACTCTATAGCTGAGTATAAGCGGCTCACGGTTGCGCATCTCCTGTTGCATCAACGTTACAATGGTGAAAGCTTCCCTGAGGGTCCATATCCGCAGGGATACTCATGATTCCAGTTCAGCGAACGGATGGACCACGCCTGGCCGCGTTGGCCCTCGCTCGGAGGAAGTACGGTTGATGGCAGTCGGGCGAAGGAAGCGCAGGTCAGGGGCAGGTGGATCAGGCGTCGTTTTGCTGATTCTGGTGCTGGCCGTGGCTTCCGGTTGGTATGGTCTGCTGCCGCTGCAGCCCTCCGCACCCACATTCGTCGATATCGCGCCGGGCACATCCGCCTCCCATATTGGCGCGCAGTTGGAATCGGCAGGGATCATTCGCAGTCGCTGGGCGTTCCTAGCCGTGCGCCTTCTGCGTCACCGCCGTCTGAATGCTGGCGAATACCGCTTTGAAAAGAGCGCAACAGTCGTCGATGTCTATGATCGGATTGCCCGTGGAGATGTATACACCGTGGTAGTCACCATACCGGAAGGCTGGACGCGGCATGAAATTGCAGCACGTCTGGAGCAGGTCGGATTGGGTACGGCGGAAGGTTTCCTGGACGCTACCGTCACCGATGTCGCTCAGATTCACGATCTGGATCCGCAGGCTGTGAATCTGGAGGGCTATCTGTTTCCGGATACATATCACTTTCGTCGTCATGCGACGGAGGTGCAGCTGGTGGATGCGATGGTGCACCGTTTCCGGGTAGAAGCCAGGCAACTTAACTTGTCTGTGCATGTCCATGATGTGGTCACACTGGCATCTCTGGTGGAAAAGGAGACTGCGGTCCCCCAGGAGCGGCCCCTGGTTGCCAGCGTGCTCCTGAACAGGCTGGCCAGAGGAATGCCTCTGATGACCGATCCGGCCGTGATCTATGGACTGCATGAGCAAGGCAAATGGCGTGGAACCATCTATGCATCTGACCTGAGCGATCCTGCGCATGACACTCCGTACAACACCTATCGCCACACCGGATTGCCGCCCGGGCCAATTGCCAATCCTGGCACGGCATCCCTGCGAGCCGCCATGCATCCAGCCGTTACGAACTATCTATACTTCGTGGCCGCAGGAAGCGATCCTCAGGGGCACTCGTTATTTGCTTCGACGCTACAGCAGCATCAACGCAATGTAGCGCTCTATCGCAAGGCGAAGCAGCAGGCAGGTGGACAATGACTTTGCCTCCTGGAGCTACGATTCGGCGATGGTTGCCGGCGCTTGCTGCGCTGGCGGTTTTGCCGGGATTATCCGGATGCCTGAGCCTGCTCACCTCCAAGCGGAAGTTGCCGGTTCCGGTGGCGCCACCCGTCATTCAAACCGTAACCGCAGATCAACTGGTTGAGCGACTTAACCAGCGCTGGGATGCCTTCCAGAGCATGACGGCCAGCGTGGATATTGTGGCCAGTCGCCTGAAGGAGCAACAGGGAGAAGCGACGGATTATCCCAGCTTTCGCGCCAATATCCTGCTGCGGAAGCCGGAGATGCTGCGTATTCTGGGCAAAGCGCCACTGGTGCAAACCGTCATGTTTGACCTGGGGAGCAATGGGGAACAGTTTCGGCTTTCCGTGCCGCCCAAGGGCAAGGCATACATCGGCAACAGCCGCGAAAAAGGCACATCGAAACACTGGTACGAAAACCTGCGCCCGGGCTTTCTCTTTCGGGCATTCGTCGTACGCGGAATCACGTCGGATGAGTTTTACACCGTGATTGCGGAAACACTGACGGAGGAGGATGCAGCCAAGCGTCATCTGCTGGCACGGCCCGAGTATGTGTTGAGTGTGATGCGGAGAGGCAGTCGTCAACACGGATTGATACCGCTGCGTGTGGTGAGGATTGACCGCGTGACACTGCTGCCCACGGAGCAGGATTTATACGACGACCAGGGAAATCTGCAGACACAGGTGATTTATGGTCCTTACCAGGACTTTGATGGCACCGAGTACCCATCCACACTTCTGCTGAAACGTCCGGAAGAGGATTATCAGCTCACGGTCACAGTGGAACGAGTGACGGTGAATCCGCCACTGACAGATGAGCAATTCCATGTGAATTTTCCGGAGGGTGTAACCCCAATCAAACTCAGATAAGGAACAGACGCTAGTCTGCCCGTACCAGATAGGATCCGTCGGGATGCTGCACATCGCGATCCTTGGCGATTGCCTGCTGGCGAGCCTGATCTTCTCGATCCATCACGCTGCCCATCTCGGAGGCTGCTTCTGCAAGCACCCTGTGATGCAGAGTGAAGAGTGCAAGTTCCAATCGGTCACTGACCCCGGTTTTGTCATAAATGGAGCGCAGGTAGTTTTTCACCACCTGTTCGGTTGTCTTCAGTCGGGTAGCAATCTCACGATTTTTGCACCCCTGGACAATGAGCGCAACAATTCGCATCTCCTTCGGGGTAAGGCGATCTCGAACGCGTGTTCCTACACTGTCTTCACTGGTACTTTGCGTCGCTTCAGGCAGAACCGGGTGATAAAGCCCTCCGGCGGCAACAGTCTTAATGCATTCCATGAGCAGACTGCCAGTAGAACAGCGATAGAGCACTCCCTTCAAGCCCGCCTTCATGTAAAAATCCGCTGATTCCGAGTCTTCCAGAATTGCAATTCCACTACTCCCAACTGAATCCAGAATGGCGGTAACGCGTGGCCATTCGGGGCGTAAAGAGGAAGCAATCAGTGCGAGAGATCCCGGAAAAATCGTTATGGCATGGAGCATTCGCTCCGTATCCGAACATTGGGCCACGATTCGGAAATCCTCTACCGTTGCCACCAGCCTTGCGATACCCGCCCGATATATGGGCTGGATGTCAGCCAGAATAAGTTTTGTCATAGAACACGGCCCTTATTTGCCAGATTCCGGTGCTGATTTCCAAGACACTCGCCTAGACCTTGACAGGAAAAATATGCAGGTGACATTTGCAACGTCCGCTTGACGTTATATCGGTTTACTCCAAGAAATCATCTCTGTGTATCAATACGAGACAGTGTTAGGGGCAAAAGTGCAACAGTGCATGGACCAGCCATGTACCACTGATTGTGACATAGAATTCAGATTTCTGTGGCAGCATTGTGTAGGCATTCAAACTTGCGCGTCAGGCCGGAAGGACATCGGAGTTTCGATGATTTTGCTTTGTGCCGACGCGGGGCGGTACGGTCCTTGGCCTTTATGGCAGAGCTACACTATTTTCAGGATCATGAAGCGGCCAATATTACTTGCAGTGGATGACGATGTCAGTGTGCTGGAGGCGGTGGTGCAGGATCTGCGCAGCCGCTATGGGGCAGAGTATCGCATTGTGCGTGCGGCCAGCGGACAGGCCGCGCTGGACACCATGCGCCAGCTGCGCGAGCGACAGGAGCCGCTCGCTCTCATCCTGAGCGACCAACGCATGCCAGGAATGACAGGGGTGGAGTTTCTGGAGCGGGCCCGGGACCAGTATCCCGATGCGCGTCGGGTCCTGCTGACGGCATATGCCGATACTGAGGCAGCCATTCGTGCGATCAACTCCGCGCGGATTCACTACTATCTGACCAAGCCCTGGGATCCGCCCGAGGAGCGGCTTTATCCGGTTCTGGACGATCTGCTCAGCGATTGGAGTGCCGGCCATCAGCCAAAGTTTGAGGGTTTGCGCGTCATCGGGCATCGCTGGTCGCAGCGGGATCACGAACTGCGCACCTTTCTCTCCCGGAATCAGGTGCCGTACCGCTGGCTGGATGCCGCCACGAATGAAGAGGCAATACAGCTACTGGCCGAGCGCGGGCTGGACGCGGCAGTATTGCCTGTGGTGCTGTGCGAGGACGGACACGTCATGGTTACTCCGGAGTTGGATGCCGTAGCGGCGCGCGTGGGTCTGCGAACGCAGGCGACGAGTGATTTTTACGATCTGGCCATTGTGGGTGCGGGCCCTGCTGGACTTGCCGCGGCTGTCTATGGAGCATCCGAGGGTCTGCGGACGCTGGTGATCGAGCCGGAGGCTCCGGGCGGACAGGCTGGATCGTCCTCAAAAATCGAAAACTATCTGGGATTTCCGACCGGCATCACAGGAAGCGATCTGGGAAGGCGCGCCCATATGCAGGGAGTTCGCTTTGGCGCCGAGTTCCTGACGCAGCGCGCCACCGGCTTGCGTGCAGAGGGCCAATACCGTTTTCTCCAACTGGCTGATGGGCGGGAGGTTTCTGCCCATGTCGTACTGCTGGCCATGGGGGTGCAGTATCGTCGGCTGCAGATTCCCGGTGCGGAGGCGCTAACCGGACGGGGTGTCTATTACGGTGCGGCGCTTGTGGAGGCTTCTGCCTGTCGGGACGAAGAAGTGTTTCTCGTGGGCGGAGCCAATTCTGCCGGACAGGCTGCATTGCATTTTGCCCGGTATGCCCGGCGCGTCACCATGCTGGTTCGTGCGCATAGTCTGGCCATCAGCATGTCCAAGTATCTGATTGATGAGATCGAACGGATTCCCAACATCGTTGTCGAGACAGAAACACAGGTGATCGATGTTGTTGGCCAGGAGCGACTGGAGCAGATTCGCACTCTTGGCCCCGAGGGAGAAAAGGTGCGGGCGGCAACGTCGCTGTTTGTTTTTATCGGGGCGGCCCCACGCACGAATTGGCTTCCGGAAGAGGTGCTGCGGGATGAACACGGTTTCCTGCTAGCGGGGGCAGATTTGCGCTCAACACCAGCATTTTCGCGACTGTGGCATCTGCAGCGAGAGCCCTATCTGCTGGAGTCCAGCGTTCCCGGTGTTCTGGTTGCCGGCGATGTGCGCCACGGTTCGGTGAAGCGCGCTGCTTCTGCTGTGGGGGAGGGGTCCATTGCCGTACAGTTCGCCCATCAGTACCTGGCAAGCTTCTGATGCGGGTGCTTTTCAGGCGGTTATGGAGCGGCGGGTACCCTTTGATGAGAAAAAAATGATGTTTGTGAAGCAGGAAATCGAATCTCTCAGCGTGGAACTACATCCATGATTCAGGGGCTGCGTATGAATTCCACGCAGCCACTCTGGATGTGGCCTTTGCCGCTACAGTTGTACCGGATTCTGTGATGCCGATGGATGATTCCCAACCCTGGCTTGCCGGTCGTGTTTCTCTTAGCGATCCCACGCTTGGCCTGCGGAAAATGCGTGTCTTTGCGACGTTGACCGAGGAGGAGCTGGCTACGCTTGGCGAGGCTGACCTTCTCGAGGTCCCTGCCGACGGAACCATTTATTCGCTCGAGATGCAGCCCCTCGGCTATTGCGTCCTGCTTGCAGGTGAGGTCGTGGCGGATCGGAAAGAAGCGGATGGCTCTCAGACTCGAATCGGAATCGCGCATCCTGGGGATTGTTTCGGTGAGACGATGCTCATGTCTGGCCGGCCAAAGTCCGTTCGCGTTTATGCACTCCAACCCTGTCGCATGTTGCGTATGGGGGTAGAGCAGTTCTGGCAGATGATGGCCTGTTGTCCGTCGGTACGCAAGACGATTCTGGCAGATGCAGCCCAGCGGCAATATGCCATGCAGGCGGAGGTACTGCACCGCGAAAAGCTGATTTCACTCGGGACTCTCGCGGCTGGATTAATGCATGAACTCCATAATCCTGGCTCTGCCGCCCGTCGCGCTTCCTCGCAGCTCCGAGAGAATATTTTGCGGCTGCAGGAGCTGAGTCTTCGTTTTTGCGACCAGCCAACCACAGAGCGTCAACTGGCGTGCATGCGGGATCTGCAGCATGAAGCGATCGTGCATGCCCGATGCGCGACGATGAGTTCGATGGAGCAGATGGATGCCGAAGAGGCTATGACTGAGTGGCTGGAGAAATCCGGCGTCCAAAATGCAGCCAGAATTGCGCCGCAACTGGTATCCATGGGGCTGACGACAGGGGAGTTGGAGTGTACGCGTCAGGCATTTAATGATGAGCGACTTTCCGATGCCTTGAACTGGCTGGAATCGCTTGTCTCCAGCATTGCCCTTGTTGACCTGGTGGAGCAGAGTGTGGCGAGGATGTCCGAACTGGTCATGGCGGTAAAGAAGTTCGCCTATGAGGATCGCTGCTCGCTGCGCCAGGTGGATGTGCATGACAATATCCAGAGCACATTGACGATTCTCGGTCACAAGCTGCGGCAGCGTCGCCTTGAGGTGATCAAGCACTTTCAGGCTTCCGATCCCGGGATTCAGACCGGGGGCATTGCCCTGAGCCAGGTATGGACAAACCTGTTGGATAACGCGATTGATGCTTCTCCGGAAGGCGGCACCATCGAAGTACGTACCTGGAACGAACCGGATGCCTTCTGTGTCGGCATTGCCGACCATGGGACTGGTATTCCGGATGAAATTCAGTCCCAGATCTTCGAGCCGTTTTTTACCACGAAGCCGGTGGGCCACGGAACGGGTCTAGGACTCGAAATTGCCCATCGCATCGTGACCCAGAACTTCAACGGAACGCTTACGTTCACCTCGCATCCGGGCCACACCGAGTTCCTCGTTCGCCTGCCGCACACCCCAGCCTGACCCCGCAGATTATGAGGGCCTGTTCCCGCCATCGGCTCGCGGAGTGGGATCAGCCCCTTGTCCCATGCAGTCGATCGGCTCCTGTTGTGCGTGGTGGTGAAGTTTGTAGCTGTTCCGTCGATAAACCCACTGAGTATCCTCAGCTGCTGCTGTGAAGGCGGATGATCCTGTGGGCGATACAAAGACGACCAGTATTTCCGACCATAAAACACGAGATTCCCAGGTTCGCGCGCTTATTCACGCCACGTTGGACGCGGTG
>JAKBAG010000076.1 GCA_021809235.1 Acidobacteriota bacterium | reverse complement strand
GGTGAAGTTTGCTCTCTGAGTATGAGCGGAGTGTATCCGCCTACGGGAAGATCGATGCGGATTGGATGAGGTGGGTTTGCGGCGTAAAACTCACTGAGACGTTTGCGTACTTCCCGTGCCCTGACCCTGACAACAGAGTCTTCTCCGGGCTCGAAGTTGATTCCTCTGCCGAAGACCTCCGTCGCAATGGTGCGCTCTTTGAGGGCATCTCCCCGGCCAGCTACGACTTCAAGCACAACAAACCGCAAAAAATCTCTGCATTTGGGGCTTGGTCGAAAGATTGAGCTAGCGAGAATCTCCTCCAGATGCGCCAAAGTTTGCTCGTCGGCAGGGAGAAGTGTATGGTTTAACCGCGACTCAGACACGCATCAGATGATACCAGTGGACGCGCACCTGTCAAGAGCGGATTGGCAGAGTTATCCGTTGGCTATCATGGACTCGCTCGACGGGCAGATCCTGAAGACGCTACTGATCCGAGAGCGGCCCTCGAACGCTCACGAAATCAGGCATCTGAAGCAACTCATCGAGAAGGAATTCAGCATCACCGATGCACTGTCATGGACCTTGGCCGGGAGCCTTTCCGATCCCTATCCAGGCTGCATGGCCACGCTTTCCACAAGTATCCAGGGACTCCATGCGTGGACACTTCACAGTTCGCAACGACCAGCCTTGACCCTGCAGTCAAGTGGCTCGCGCTACGCCTTCTCCAACTTTGAAAACCTGCCACGCACACACAAAAATCCCGTCTGGCTCCCGGCTAGAGCGCCAGACGGGTTGAACCAAGCTGCTTTGATCTTCTTCTGCTTTGTTCACAGACGAACCAGTGTCCTTTTCAATGAGAGAAGACCGTACAGCTCGGAAACCTTCAAGACACGAAACGCTTTGTGGTCAGCAATCCTATCTACAAGCCGCGGTTTCAACGATCGAATCGCTTCCTTCCGCCGCTTTCGTTGCTATCGCTCACCACCATGTCACCGCCATCGGGCTCTTCCCTCAGCCAAACCTGTGCTCTAGCGCGATGTCGTTTGCAGGAGAAAGGACTGCGTACAGTTTCCCAAGATCGTTGAGAGTCCCATCCGAGTTAAACAGCACCGAAGTAGCAAGCGCGTTCGAGTTAGGAGATGCGGTAGGAAACCAGGCATACCCTTTGACCCACGAAAGGTTATCCATTGCCTGACACACCGTCCCCATAAACTCGGCCACTTGCTCGACGGAATATTGATTTGGCTTTCCGTTGACAGCCTGGTAGTCCGCGACAGCGAATTCCGTAACGTAGATAGGACGCTGATAAAGATCGTGCACGTTGTTGAGCATGGTGAGGAAGGCCTCCGTATCGATCCCTCCATAACTGTGTACAGCGACGGCATCCACCTGAAGATTTTGCTGTTCGACAGCATTCATGAAGGTTTGCATCCATGGGCCGAGCGGATGTGCCGCTGCCGGCGAGACCAACTCTCGGGCAATCCCCTGAAGCTGCGGCCATGCCGCGATGGCGGTCTCAACCGGAATATTGGATTGTTTGACATTGTCTGGCTCATTGAAGCCCAGAAGGATGGACAAGTGTTCCGTGCTTAGCGTCTGAAGCAACTGTGGAGATGTTTTTGGGTACCATCCCCAAACCATCGGAAAGTATTGGATGGAGGGGCTTGTGGTGGGCATACCCACCGTGGACGGTTTGGGACTCCAGTTGTAATACCACGATGTAATGAGATTGGATGCCAGCGGAGCAGCTCCAGCAATTCCCTTCTTTCGATCATGGCCATTAAAACTTTTCTGGAACGGTACACCGCAGCCAGCGAGCGCGAGCAATGCCGAACTGCCACCGATAAATTTGCGACGAGACATGGACATTTGATTTCTCTCCTGGATTACGTTGTGAGCTAACAATTCGCGCGCCCATCTCCTTGCCCCACAAGACAACTGCATACGTCATGCACCGGTTTGCATGGCAGATAGGAACACGTCTTCATTTCGACAACTCATTGCTTTCGTTCCCGTGATGCCTTGGCCTGACTACCGCTCCTTACGAGGAGATCCCGGGAATGGCGATCTCCTCGCAAGTGTTACCGGAAACGGTCGTAGACGACAGCTCGCTAAAACATGAAGTGCGCTGACAACTGAATGACACGTGGACCGCCGCGCGCTCCGGTGATTTTGCCGAAGTTCGCATTTGCCAAACCATCCGGTGCCGCAAAGATCGGGTGATTGAGCGCATCGAACGCATCCATCTGAACGACCAGGGATGTCTGGTCTCTCCACGGAATCCGGGTTTCCTTCTGCAAAGAAATATCCAGATTGTCGTAATTCGGAGCGCGTACGGCGGACGAGTACCGGCGCTGGTCGCCGAAGGCATATTGCGGATTAGCAGACCCGTAGAGTTGCTGCAGATTTTTGCTGAACACAATTGTTCCTGACCAGTCAAAAGCCGCGGTATTGAACCACTGATTCAGGCTTCGTTGCGAGAGGCGTGGATTTCCAACCCGCGTCGGACGGGTAGCAATTGTTCTGGCAGGACTGCCGTAATGAAAGCCGCCATCATTGATGCCAACGGGGGTTCCCGATGTCAACGAGTAGATGCCGGAAAGTCGCCATCCACCTACAACTTTTCCCAGCCAATTGTGGTTCAGGAATTTCTTCCCCGGTCCGAAAGGCAGATCGTATATCGGCGCGAATTGCAGGTTCAACGGCACATCGCCAGCGCTTACGGAACGCTCCTGGTTTCGATGATAGAAATCCTGCCCATAGACATCGAGCGAGCCAATTCCATTCCCATCGCCGCCGTAGTCTGAGGAAGAATCATCCATCAGACGGCTCCATGTGAAGGTCGTCAGGAAGGAGAACCCATCGGAGTAGATCTTCTGAACCGTTGCCTGCATGGCGTTGTACACCGAACTGGAAAGTCCCCAGTAACCGGGAAACACATAATCGCCCTCAAATCCACCAAGCGCTTTAAAGCTTCCGACCCCGCAGTATGGACCGTCCTGAGCGCCTGCGCCTGAATCCGGATTGCCAGGTGTACTCGGGTCTGCCTGGATATTTCCCAGGGACTGCTGGCAAAGGTTGTATTGCCGGTTGACTGGCAGATGGACACCATGGCTTCCCGTGTAACTCAGCCGGAAATCCACGCTCTGACCGATTTGCTGATCAACGGTCAGATTGTACTGTTGAAAATACTGCGTGCCCTGATGATGCGGCGTATACGTTGAGGATTCCGCGTCTGCAAAGGTGAGTGGTGCTGTCAGGTTTGGCAGATTGATGGCCGGCAGATTGGCAATATTGGTTCCCGAAGGAATCGGTGTATTGGCAAGAATGTTCGGAGATACATAGCCATCTCCGGCACGACCGTGGCTGAATACGCCGGGATATGTGATGCCGTAGCCGCCCCGGATAATCAGCCCGTTGCGCGGATTCCAGGCGAAGCCCACTCGTGGAGCAAACTCCTTCCAATGTGTCTGGATGGCACCCCGTGGAACTCCATTGACTCCGTTGACTTTCCACTGCAGTTCATAGGGATTAAAGCTAGCCAATTGTCCTACGGGAGCCGTCCATGAGGGATCATACTGCCAGCGCAGTCCTAGATTCAGCGTAAGTGTTCCAGTGAGCTTCCAATCGTCCTGCACATAGACTGCATCCTGCCATGTTTGCGGATGAACATATTCGTTCTGGACCTGGACGCTGCTCTGCGCCATATATCCAGTCAAAAAGTCCGCGAAGGGATTCCCAGTATTGTTGCCCAGGAATCGAAAGTTTCCTGCGACCTGATTCGGCTGGATATTCTCGATGTAGGCGTGCGATATGCTTCCTCCATACGTCAGCGTGTGCCTGCCCAGCGTTTCGGTAAAGTTGTCCAGGAATTGATATGTCCCTTGATTCTGCACGAGCATTCCACCGCCAGCGCCAACACCCGTAAATCCCCCAATAGCAATCGTTGGAGGTCCGCATTTTCCGTTCGATCCGGAATAGTTGCATGCCGGAATTCCAGAAATTCCAAAGTCGCTGGGTGCAAACTGGCCATATCCATTTGTAGATCGAAGAGCCGGATTACTGTTGTACCCATATCGAAGCTGGTTATCCAGGTTTGAACTGAAGAGATGGTTCCAGCCCACAGTGACAGCCTTGTCTGGACTGCTTGAATAACTATTCGCATCCGGGAAGCCGCTTACCGTGTTCAGCGTCGAGCCGGTATAGTGAAATGCGCCAAAAATCTGGTCGCGCTCTGTCACATTCCAGTCAATGCGCGGATTGGTACGAGCTACAGATTGCGTATGTGAAACCACTCCATTCCAGTAGTCTCCTCCAACGGTTGGGGATGGCCCGGCATTTCCTACTGGATATAAAGACAGGAGAGCTCCGGCAATCTGACTCACCGGGACCTGGTTGCCTCTATAAGGAAGTCCGTTTTGTGGATCTTTCAGCTGTTTCGTTACCGCGGATAAGTTACCGCTGCGGAAATCTGCATTCGGGACTACCTCATCCACGACTGGTGTCGTTTGTGAAGTCCGTACCCCCTGATAGTCCACAAAGAAGAAAAGTTTGTTTCGAAAAATAGGACCGCCGAGTGTCCCACCATATTCATTGGAGCTGTAGGGCAGGATGGGCGTATTCGGTGCCTGAAAGTAATCCTTGGCATCCAGCGCAGCATTTCGCGCATATTCATATGCGCTGCCCCGGAAATGATTGGTGCCGGATTTGGTCGTGATAGTAACAACGCCGCCACTCACATTTCCATATTCCGAGCTGAAATCATTCGTCAGCACATGCATTTCGGCGACTGTGTCCGGCGAGGGCGAGACAAGCGGCCCGCCAAAGACACCCGCCTGCACGTTGGTTCCATCCAGCAGATAGGAGTCCATGCGAGGACGGCCTCCATTGATACGGGCATTGTTCTCTGCAAATCCACCCTGACCGAGTTGCTGGGTTACGCCGGCCGAAAGAGCTTCAAGCCCCCAGGCGTCCTGCCCTGCACCACCGGAGACGATCGGCAATTGCTGCAATTCCCTTGTAGAAATCGTCTGGTCCAACATGGATTGCTGTGTAGGAAGAAACGACGATTCCGATACGACTTCCACGCTTTGTGCCGGTTGCCCCACCTGAAGCGCCATGCTTTCTTTGGGATTTTCATCGACATGGAGAACGATGTTGTTGATGACTCCAGCCTTGAATCCGCTTGCCTCCACTTGAACCCGATATGTTCCTGGATTCAGGTTGGTAGCGTTATAGACGCCTGCACCGTTGGTCTGCAGCGTCACCGATACATTCGTCTGCGTATTCGTTACCGTGACCTTGGCGCCCGAGATAACCGCGCCGCTTGGATCCGTGATGATGCCACTGATCGTGCCGAATAGACCTTGCCCGATGAGCGCTGTCGTGGCAAAGCATACGAGCAGGAGCATGAAGCAAGAAAGTGCAATGTTTTGACTGTTTCTTCGTGTGTTACTCATTTTCTGTTGACCTCCAGAAATGTTGATGTTGACTTCCAGGCACGACTTCCCGAAACATCTATCGCTGCCGAGTGGCGGCAGTGCCGGTCCTGCTGTGTGCTATGAAACTTGTGAGCTGTGCGATTGTTGTTGGCGGCAGACGATTCGATCACTGTGCACGCGTCCGTTGCAACAATGTCCGTAACCGAGCAACCACTTCGGGGTACTTCGATGCGACGTTCCTGGTCTCGCCCGGATCGGCAATCAGGTCATACAGCTCGATGAGGGCCTCCGGGTAGTCCACAGACCCAGGCATAAACCGCGCTTCGTTGGCCTTTGCCTTCGCTTCTGCTTCAGGACTCATCGGGTGCCACGGTGGTCGAATCCTGGTGCCAGGCCGCTGGTTGCGGTCCACCAATTTCCACCGCTTTGTCCGGACCGTCAGAAACAGTCCTTCTTCCACGAGGTATTCCCGTCCTCGGGACGTCTTGCCCAGTATTGCGGGCAGTTCATTCAGGCTGTCTGGCCCGCCATTGCTCGGAACAGGGGAATGAGTCAATGCCGCGATGCTTCGGAGTACATCCACCTGATCGATGAGCGCGTCCGATGTTCCAGGGCGAATGACTCCCGGATAGGAGGTGATGAAGGGAATCCGTGTGCCACCTTCGTAGACGGAATATTTCCCTCCGCGCCATGGTCCGGCAGGCCGGTGGCTTCCAAGTTCGGCAACGGAGTTGTCGTTGTAGCCGTCATTTACGACCGGGCCGTTGTCCGAAGTGAAAAGTACAAACGTATCTTCCTCTAATCCATGCTTGCGGAGCGTCTCCATCACCCGACGAACGCAATCATCCAGCTGCATGATGGTGTCACAACGAATGCCGCATTCACTCTTGCCTGCGAACTGTTTTGCAGGAGCATGGGGTACGTGGATGTCGCTCGGCGTGAAGTACAACAGAAACGGATGTTCCTTGTGCTGTTCGATAAACTCACACGCCTTGTCCGTGAAGGTCTTGGCCATCGTCTCGTCATTCCATCGCGCAGCCTTACCTCCGGACATGTACCCGATACGGCTGATGCCGTCCACGATCGTGCCGTCATGGCCCTCACTCAGCTTCATCTTCAGCAGTTCTGGATCTTCTCGTCCCGTCGGATCATTGCCAACCTTGTGGCTGTAAGAGACCACGATCGGATCTTTTGGATCGAGGTTGACCACGTGGTGGTTATGGATATACACGGTTGGCACACGATCCGCAGTCGCCGCAAAGAAGAAGGCATCGTCAAAACCCACTTCGCAGGGGCCAGGTTTGATCTCCCCGTTCCAATCGATCTTTCCGTCCCCTAAGCCAAGGTGCCACTTTCCCACCAGCCCGGTCGCGTATCCATTTGCCTTCAACACGGAGGCCACGGTTGGCTGTCCCGGCTGAACTAACGACTTCGCATCGCCGGGCAGAACCTGGATGCCGTCTCGCCGCCACGCATATTGCCCGGTCAACATGGCATAACGGGAGGGCGTGCACGTCGCCGCATCGGAATGAGCGTCTGTAAATCGCAATCCCTTGCGGGCAAGGGCATCGATGTTCGGCGTGTTAACGTTTACACCACCGTAGCAAGAAAGGTCACCATACCCCACGTCATCCGACAGAATGATGACGATGTTCGGTTTTTTGGACATCGCCGGTTGGGTCATCGCTTCGCACTTTCCGCCTACGGCAAGTGCTGCGCCTGCCATTCCCATCCGTCTCGTAAACTCTCTCCGGTTCATCACTCGATATTTCCTCTTTGCTGGGTATAGCGTCTCCCCCTCCACGGGTGAAACGCATTGTTTGCTTACCCTTGCGCTATCGCAATCTGTCATCAGATTTCCGCCGCGCCAGCTCGCTCCTGCTTCAGGACTTTGCAGAGACACCGAAATTCGTCTTTCCTGCTACGGCCGGATCAACCTCAGCTACGCGGCTCTCTTCTGACCTGCCTTTGAATCCAAATGATGCTGCGCCAATGTACGAGAGGCTGACAAGGTTATTACGCGCTTGTCACTGTTTCCCTTCATCTGCATGAGGCCTTGGGTTGCAAACAAAGAATTTAGCTGCGACACATAACGGTAGGTTTCCCGAAGTTTCGTCTCGTAATGCGTAGGTTTCAGCCAATTTCGCGGATTTCGTCATTTTCGTTGGCAGATTGCACCCTTGCTGCGCAGGTTGCATGAGGGTGCGGAAATGAGCTGGAGCGGCAACCTACATCCAGTCATAGCCGGGAACCCTTAGCCGCCCGAAACCTCCACGGAACGTTCCGGGCTGAGTGTATGGGCATGGACTGGTTCGACCGATAAGGGGAAGGCCGAATCTTTGATTCCGTCCTGGCGAACGGAATATCGTCGCCTTTACGCAGCCTTCGCGGATAGGACACCGGGCAAGTTCACCAGCCAGTGCGTTGCTAGCCACGCACTGGCTGAAACCAAAGACAGCTGCGGACGAACATCAGACTTGGGTACAGGCAATCCAGGCTGATTCCCTCTGCACCTTGGACATGCCATAGTCAACTGACCCCTCAGCATGCGATCGAAATGCACACGAATACTGGAATAGGGCACTTCAACCGGTGCGGACTTTACCTCAGCTTGCATAGTCGCCGGGTGATTCCACTCCGTAACATCGCTTTGTACCTTCCGGTATCCTGTTTTCCTGCTATGCCTTGGCAGTCATAACAGTATTGTTGCCTGGCGTAGCCTTGTCACGCGCAACCGCAAGCCCCATCATGATTCTGTCTGCCGATACCCCCATACGTTTCGCCAGCGCGCGACCGATCCAGCACTCAAGCAACTGACTGATTCTCCAGGAGAACGCATGAGCCTATCTCGTAGAACCTTTCTGTCACAGGCTGCAGCAGCAACCGCCTGGGCTGTAGCACCGCCCATCCGAGCACTCGGCTCGTCCTTAACCCCGACCACGAAGAAGGGCCTGGCCGGCATTGCACCGGAAAACTCCGGACTGCTTACGAGCTGGTATTACGACTGGCGCCTGCATCCAGCCACCTCTGGTATGCCTGCACTCCATCCCGAGATTCAATTCCATCCCATGTGCTGGGGATGGAGGTCGGAAGCCGCCATGCAAGCCATGGCAGAGCGAACGCCAGGCACTCGGACTGACGACAGTACGGCGCAGGGACTCCTTGCCTTGCGTGCTCGGAAGCCGAAGGTTCTCTTTGGCTTCAACGAACCGGACCAGCCCGAACAATCGCATCTTTCCCCGGATACCGCCATCGATGCCTGGACGGCCTTTCAGGGTATCGCGCAGGAACTCGTCAGCCCCTCCTGTGCACACCCCCAAAGTCAGTGGATGGAAGATTTTGTCTCCGGAGTCGAACGCCGCCACCTGCAACTTGATTCTCTTGGCTATCACACGTACCCTTCGGATTCCGTTGACGCCTTCGCCACGCACCTCGACAGCTTCCACCGCAAGTATGGTCGGCCAGTCTGGGTCACAGAATTCGCCGTCGCAGACTGGGCCGCGCGCGACGGCCACACCGTCAATCGCTACAGCGTAGACAGGGTCGCCGAGTTCATGCGTGGTGCCTGCAAGTTCCTGGAAGAGACTCCCTGGATTCGTGGTTATGCATGGTTTCCCCGCGGGGGCAAATTTGCCTCTCGCGATGGGAAGGGTCCACTGGCCTCGTCCGTCCTCTTCAACGAGGATGGCACTCTGAATGAACTTGGCAAGCTCTACCTTTCCATCTAGGCGCGTTCGGAACTTGTTCCGAACGCATCGGGAATGTACCCGGGAACCTGTTGCAATTGGTACGGAATCTGCCGCGATCCACTGAGGTCAGGGCGGCGAACGAGAATGCACAGAGAGGAGTGCGACCTGCTCCGTTCCAGCAGAGCGCCAGCTACGAGTTGCGGATCGTCGATGAGCCGGGCTTCGTCGCGCTGTCTTCAACCCTGCCGCAGTGGGTTGCCTTTACTCCGCCCCCCGGTAACGGTCATTGATCCTTTGCCACGGGCTTGGTTTCGAGCAGAATACCCGCGTAACGAAGCCCGATCGATTCGCATAAGTATCTTATTTGCAAATTTATACAGACATTACATTCGATATCACAGTTACCTGGGTGCCGGAACTTGACTTGCGGGGTGACCACGCATAGGGTGAGTCGTGAATCGAACGTAGCCCCCATGGGTCAAGCGCGCATCTGTGCCCGGTTCGATCTGTAGGATCCGCACTTCGAAGAATTTCATCCGACTCAGGGAGCAGCAGGGATATGTCTACACGGAGAACATTCTGTTCACAACTTGCCGGTTTGACGGGACTGGCTCTGGCCCCATCTGCTCTGCGTGCTGCAACGCCGGATCGCAAGCCAAACATCGTGATTTTCCTCATCGATGACATGGGTTGGGGAGATCTGGGATGCTACGGGGATACTTTCCATCGCACCCCCAACATCAATCGGCTGGCAAAGGAGAGCGTGCGCTTCACCAATGGCTACGCGGGAGCACCGGTCTGCTCCCCAAGCCGCGCGGCTATTCTGACGGGACAGGCTCCGGCGAGGCTTCATCTCACGCAATGGATTCCGGGCACCTTCTATCCGCACAAGAAAATGTTGGAAGCCCCGACACCGAAGCATCTTGACCTGAGCGTACCGACCATCGCTCGGCTGCTGAAAAAGTCCGGGTATCAGACGGCGGCTATGGGCAAATGGCATTTGGGTGGTGAGGGGTTTCTGCCGGAAGATTTTGGCTTTGACGTCAATGTCGCAGGCGACAATCATGGCCACCCGCCTTCCTACTTCGGTCCTTTTCACTTTCATCATCTGACCGGTTACACACCAGAGAATTATCTGACCGATGTACTCACCACAAAGATGGACGATTACCTGTCGGATGCCGCAAAAAAAGGCCCCTTCTTTCTCTACATGGCGGAGTACTCGGTGCACTTACCCCTGCAGGCGAAAAAGCCAATGATTGAGCAATATCGTGAACGCAATGGGGGTAAGGATGAACCGGATCCAACCTATGCCGCCATGATTGAGAGCACCGACATCGCTCTTGGAAATCTCAGGAAGTCGCTGGAAAAAGCGGGTGTCGCCGATAACACGATCATCATTCTCACTTCGGATAACGGTGGAGTCGGTTTCCAGGGGCGTCGGCTGCATCGTATCGCTGACAATGGACCCTATCGCGCCGGAAAAGGCTTCCTTTACGAAGGCGGCATTCGAGAGCCATTTATGGTGTACTGGCCAGGAGTAACCCGCACGGGATCAGTCTCTGACATTCCCGTCAGCGCGCTTGACCTGATGCCGACGATTTTGACGATGGCAGGAGCAGGAGCGCCACCGGAGCCACACGACGGCCTTGATCTGACTTCATTCCTTCGGGGTGGACCGCCGCCGGACAGAGATACACTCTACTGGCATTACCCGCACTACAGTGATCAGGGAGGCACTCCATCCAGTGCTATCCGCCAGGGCAATTGGAAGCTCATCGAGTTTTTTGAGGATGATCATCTGGAGTTATATGATCTGGACCTCGATCCCGGCGAGCAGTATAACTTTGCTTCCACCTTTCAGGATAAGGCGTACGTACTGCATGAAAAGCTGATTGCCTGGAGAGAGTCCCTGAACGCGGCCATGCCTACGCCGAATCCTGGTTACAATCCAGAATTGGCGAATCTACGCATCGGACCTGCGGGATGCAGTTGGCTGCCTGGGCCTGCCTGCATTGAGGATTGATCCTACACCCAATTGGAAAAGCGGCTGGCCGGAATCAAGCTGACCGGTCTGCCGCTCTGATGCCGACTCTCGCTCCGAATGGACGAAGACTCAGGAGGCAGCGCGTATCCTATCCTCATCCGGAAGATTGTGTTTCAATCCACAAGACCGGATTGCCCTTTTCGCAACAAGGCGAAAGCGCCGGGACCATCTACTCGGCTACACCGGCTGCGATCTGTGCGCAATCCATGCGCAGCGTCCCGTTGTCATTGAAGACCAGTCCATAGAAGCGGAAGACCGATCCGGTGCTCACCGGCGTCAGAACCGCAGTGCTGCTGTCGGCATAGACCTGGACAGTGTTGGGAGCGGTCGGCACCCCCGACTGCCCGGCATTCGCCGCCGCCAGAATCGGAAAAAGATCGTACGGCGCAAGCGTGACCG
>JAKBAG010000075.1 GCA_021809235.1 Acidobacteriota bacterium | reverse complement strand
CTATCGAAAACATATTCCACTGGCGGTACGCCATAGTCCGTCTCAGTTGTCTTGCAGTTTGGAATTCCTCGAATCCCCTGGTCAGGATGGCTGGTATCCAGACAATTTCCCACGGCGGATTTTGGCTTCCCATTCACCATCTCGGAAACTTTCTCCGATGAAAATGCCAGGCTAACGATAGTCATCATCGCCAGCAGGGGCAGGATCATCCAGTCTCGCCGGAGCAATATGGGCCGAGAATCCGGTTCAAGTTGTTTCTTCATGCCGAATGAGTCTGAATCCAAGATTGCCTTCCTTGCCTTGGGATGTACTGCGCTTACTGGACAGAGCGCAGCTCCGGAACCACTCCGCTTGTGAGCTGTTGCGCAATCAACCGCGCTATAAGCGCCTGTCCGGCTGCATTGGGATGTCCATCTACCGGAAGATAATCCTGCTGGATATCAGCGACTGGAATATCGCGATACTCCGGCGCTACATTCAAAAAGATGTCTCCCTGATTGACGACCATGCTCTGGACAATCTGGTTCAGGCGATAGGGATCATATTCCTTTGGCCAGGAACCCGTTGCAATCATTTCAGCCTGAGCATGATTCGGGATATAAGTGACAACGAGCGGGATCCCCGCAGCATGCGCCTTCCTGGAGATTTCCGCAGAGAATCGCCCTGTCTCTTGCAGATCCACAGTCCAGGCAGGACTCAGATTCCTGCGCAGAAATCCAGCCTCCGAGTCAACTTGAGACAGGTATGACTTCAGATACAGACTCGGACTTCGATACAAAATCCATCGGAGAGCAAAAGCTGTTCCTGTCCGTCCCAGGAAATCTGTGAGTGCCTGCTTTGGCGATTCGTTTGCAAAGTAGCTTTGAATACGACTCCGAATCTTCACCAACAGGCTTTGATTTCCCCACTGCACCGGATTTGTCTCAGGGATGACAAACGATGCGCCGGAAATGTCGTATGGAGTAATCATCCAAAGAATCAGATTTGGCTTTACATCCAGCACATCCTGAAACCGTAAGTCAGTGTTCTGCGCAAAACCGAATCCCATCCCCTCGTTGTACAGCACAACCTTGACGCCACGGTTCTGGTCGAGGAGCTGAGGCAGTATCGCCGCTGCACTTTGAGACTGTCGCACATGCTCAGCCAATGCAATGGATGAACCCGTCAGGACAATCCGGAATCTGCTACCTGCATCCTCCAGCAGTCTTGATGGATTGCGATAGCCACGATCATAAAAGGCATAATGAACCGTACCACTCTCTGAGCTTTTCTCGACAAAGGTGCATCCCGGCTTGCCGTGCACTCCGTGGACGGCATCATTGAGTACAAAACAACTTGCCAGAATGGAACGTTGCTCGGGGAAGCAGGCGCGAGAGGCCAGCTCCACAATGCCGAATGATCCCAGAATCGTCAGGAATGACAAGGCTGGGAGCAGCAGCCTGTCCCATCTGCGCATTCGGAGATTGCTGTTGCCCTCGTTCAATCGCTATCCTCCTCGCAGCATTTATTCGGATGCGAGTACAACTACCTTCATCGGTGCCATTTCTGGCTTTGCCTCGGCCACATCCAGCTTCCATTCTGTTTTGCCTGAGGCATCCTCGCCGATCTTGGTGAAGCCTAGCTTGGCGTAGTGGTCCACCACCAGCTTGTTCCGCTCGGTGGGCAAGTAGCGCCCAACGATCGTATGGATGCCGCGGGATTTTGCCTGCTCCACCAGATGATTCAACACCATGTGCTCCACCTTGCGCCCCAGCACGCGACAGCTCATCAGCCAGGTATCCACTTCCCAGATACCCTGCTCCGAGGGTCGGCAGATCACCACGCTGATCATCCCGTTGTCGCCAAAGATATCCGCCAGCCTTACCTGAAGCGTAAAGACATCCGGGGCCTCTTCTGCTGCCAACACTTCGGGATCGGTATACCGCCGCGTCGTCAGGTTGTATTGGTTCGACTTGTTGATCAGCTGTACGATCCGCGCCCGTCCCGTCGCGTCAAACGGCTGAAACGTGATCGTCATATCGAGCGAAGCCAGATACGCGTCCACGCCACCCACCTGCTTCTGCAGGCTGATGCGCTTGGCATTATCCTGATAGAAATCCGCGCGCTTCAGATCTTCGCCAGCAAAGGCAGTGGCCTCAAAATATCCCGCGGCTGCCAGCGTGCGAGCATATCCGGCAGCATCCTCGGGCAGTTCCGGAACCGCTACCTGCGGCAACAGCTTCCGCACCAGTCCGCGCTCCACAGGATTGTCATCCAGGAACACCAGGGAATCGATGCCGACGGAGAGTTCCTCTGCGATGGCCTGCAGATTGGTCGCCTTGTCATTCCAGTTGGCCTGAAAGACGGCAATGTGGTCGAGCTTCAGCAGCATCTCCGGATGCTTCAGGAACGGCTCACGCGCCACCTCATCGGTGTTCTTCGAAGAGACAGCCAGCACAATACCGCGCTTGCGCAGATCGAGTGCCATGCGCTGCACCGCCAGATGGGCTTCGCCGACAGCATCACCCTGTGCCACACGGATCCCTTCCAGACCATCGTCGCCAATCACACCGCCCCAGACGGTATTGTCCAGATCGAGTACCAGCACCTTGCGGCTCTTGCCACGCATGGCAGCCAGCGTCCGCGCCACATGATCGGCATAGAGCGGAATTACGCTCTCGGCGCAGGGGAACTTCCCCAGGTTCCACAACTGCGGATCGTGCCAGGTAGCCAGCCCCACGGTCTCCGCCAATCCGGCAACATCCAGCAGCACATCGCCGGCAGCGAGCACCTGCTCCGCCAAACCGCGGTTGACTTCATCCAACATCCAACGCATGGTTCCCGGCAGCGCTCGATCGAGACTGCCGAAGACCGTCTCCGGTGCAGGCGCAAAGGTCTGAAAGATGCATGCAGCGCCGCAGTTCTTCTGGATGCCGTCCCGCAGCGCAGCCAGGTAACCGGTGGCACCGAGAACGGCATTGGCGGCAGCGTCCGCATCCCCGGGAACAAACTTGAGTGGCAACGCACGATAGTCCATCGCAAACAGCACGGCGTTCGGCTTGGACGCATTCACGCGTGAATCCGGCGTCAATGCTTCCTGCGCCACCTGGTCATACGCGGGCTGGATAATCTCCAGCGCAATGCCGTGACGCGCCGCGCTGGCCACCAGAGCCGGCAGAATGAAGTCCATCGTCGCATTGCCAATCACAGCCAGCCGGAAAGGAAGCAGTGGTGTAAGATCTGCGCCGCGGCCAATGGCTGCGGTGATAGGCTTGGCCAGCCGAGTCAGCTGGTTCAGGTCCAGACCGTAAGAGGCCAGCGCACGCAGCGGCGCACCTCCATCGGCTTCTGACCATGCCTTGACGCAGGCAGAGAAATCCTGCGGGGAACGCGGCAACCATTGCAACTCTGTATACAAGTCAATGGACATCAAAACTCCGGGGAAAAGAACTCATCATGACCGATGGACAGACTCTCCGCTTCCGCACATGGGAATGGTGCGGGCAGACTGGAATGTAGCCGCAGGCTCAGGCTCGGCTCTGAATCAATGCCGCCAGATCGCCCACTTTTTCCAGCTTGGCAATTTCAGTCGTCGAGAACTTCACCTTAAAGGCTTTCTCAATCGTGATAATCAGCCGGATGTGGGCGAGGCTGTCCCAGCCTTCCACATCCCTGGCGGTAAGCTCGGGGGTCACCACAATCGAATCATCATCAAACAGATCGTGGAAAATCTCTGTCAGCTTTTCGTAGACCGCTTCCTGGTTCAAAGGTAACTTCTCCTGAATCTCAGCATGGCGAATACGCTGGCAGTGTTTCTCCACCGTATTCCGGATGCCATACATGATCAATGATCTTTAACTCATGCTAGCAGAAGCTCCGTTGCGCTCCGATGAATGGCATTCCGATTCGGCACGATTTATGGATGGATCATCGCAACTCAGTCTTGCCTTACTGCGCTGCAAGCTGACAGACGGCATAGCCGCCACGCTGATAGGGGCAACGCATCCCGCTGGGAGCCGGGCCGTGAATGACCGTCCAGTCCACCTGGGGATACTCGGCGTGAAGACGCTGAAAATCTGCTGACTGAAAATGGTTCAATCCCTGCGTGGCATCGCTCATCTGCTTCCATTCGGGCGCCAGTTCCGGAAAGAGCGAAACCACGCCGCTGTCCTTGTAGTAGTCAGCCAGGGAGGATCGCTCGGCAATGGCCCGAAAGCCATGTACATCGGTTACAGGGTCCTTGAAGTAGCGCGCATCCAGGGCAAAGACGGCATCCTGCGGGGTATTGTTGCGTATCCATTGCAGCGTATTCAGCCAGGGATTGTTCGTCGCCATTCCCGGCAGCTCGATATGCGGGCTATGCGGATAGGTTGCCTCGGCAATGGCATACATGCCCGTACCCAGCGGCAGAACGATCAATGCAATCAACCAGGGACGACGCTGCGCCAGATATTCCCCAATCACTCCAGCAAAGAGCAGCACAAAAACAATCGTGATCAGGTGGAAGGTGCGCAGCGGTTGCAGGCGCGCAAACATTTCAAAGGATGGCGAGCTTGCCAGCACAATCGCAACGGCAACCGAGATGAGTCCGAAGGGCAGCATCAGGAAACTGAGCTGCTCAAACGCGGGCTGCACCCCGCGCAGCTTTCCGCGCCAGAAGAATGCCAGAATCGCAAGCGGAGCCAGCATGCCCAGCCAGTGATACCAGGTCCAGTTATAGAGAAAAAAATAGTCCCGCGAAAACAGGGCTTCACGATAGGGTCCGGAGGCCGGGGCGAAATGAAAGCCACTGGGCAACAATACCACTGCCGCAGCCATAGCAGGCATGGCAGGCTGCTGGACAGTCTGCGAGGTCCGCGCATACATCCAGTGCAGTAGCGTAAGGAAAATCAGATATGCGGCCATCTGCGGATGCACCGAAGCCACCAGCAGGACAAACACCGTCGTACGCACGTACTGCCGCTGCAACAGACCGGCAAGGGCAAACAGAGTCAAAGGCGTGGATAGGGAGCGCGCCGTCAGATAGGGATCCATCAGCAGCAGGCCGGTATTGGTGGCCGGCATGGCCATCACGGTGGTCATCACCAGCAGAGCCGTCCAGCGGGCGCGTGCCGAGGTGAAGCAGGCCGTGACCAGAAGCCAGCTCGACAGAAGCATGGCAAACAGCGTCAGCAGATACCAGACAAAGATTGTCCAGTCCATGGAAAGGTGCGTGATGCGTGCCGATAAGGCCAGCAGCGGACTGAACAGCGACAGGTGCGCATGCGAAAGGAAGAACTCGCGGCCGTAGGGATACAGGGAGGGGTGGAGCAGATTCTTAGCCGCCGGGATATAAATCTCGGCATCTTCCACGCCCAGATGGTAGCCCTGAATCAGCAGTGCAGCCAGCGTCAAACCCAGCAGCCGGAGCAGAGGCAGTCGTTCCCGATTTTTCACCGAATCTCCTCCAGCATCTGCGCAATCGACTTATTCTGCTGCTTGAGCTGGAGTGGGGGAAAGTCGAAATAGGGTTTGCGATACATGCCGGAACGTGCGGCCATGCAATCCAGTGTTGTTTTCAGCACGCCAAGACCATAGACAATGCTGCGACGCAGATTGATCGACGAGGCTTCCGGGAAGTAGCGCGTCGGACAGGAGACCTCGCCGATCCGTGCTCCCAGATAAATGCACTGCGCCAGCAACTGATTGTCAAAGACAAAATCTTCCGAGTTGGATTCCAGCGGCAACGACAGCAGGAGCTCGCGGCTGTAGGCACGATAGCCGGTGTGGTACTCCGACAGCTTGGCGCCGAGGGCGGCATTCTGGATCAGCGTCAGAATGCGATTGGAGACATATTTGTGCAGCGGCATGCCGCCCTTCATCGCGCCTCCGCCCAGAATGCGCGATGCCAGCACGATGTCATAAAGGCCATTGGCAATCATCGTTGCCATCGGCTCCACCAGCAGCGGCGAGTACTGATAATCCGGATGCACCATCACGACGATATCTGCGCCGGCATCCAGCGCAGTCCGATAACAGGTCTTCTGGTTGCCGCCGTAACCGCGGTTTTTTTCGTGACGATGCACCTGCAGCCCAAGTCTGGCCCCGAGCGCAGCCGTGGCATCGGTGCTGTGATCATCGACAAGGATGCAGTCATCCACGCAGGAGGGGATCTCCTGTATCGTTCGCTTCAGCGTCTTCTCAGCGTTATACGCAGGCAGAACGACAATGACTTTTTTCTGATTGATCATGAATACGGAAAAACCCTTCGCTAAGACGCTACTTTCATGATACCGACTCAATTCTCCATTTGCGGCAAATGAGTGGCAAAACTTGCAGATTTTCCCGGATGCTTTTGTCCATACAAAACCATCGAGGCAAAAATCCAGCCTCTGCAAGGAACAAAGATGAACTGTACATGTCAGGCTCGCCGGTGCAGTGGATTGCGCCTCCAACAGGCATCCGGACAGTCTGGAGGTTGGACTAGGGAATCCTGCAAACCGTAAGCACGCGGTTATGCCAGCGGCAATCCAGTCCGGCATGCGCTGGATAGGACAGCAGTGCCCAGTTGGCCCCGGTGTGCGCCTTCAGCGCTTCCATCTGCGCCAGGGAAAACCCGTTCAGGCCAATCTGTGCATCGCGTTGTTGCCGCCACTGGTCTGCCAGTTCCGGCACCTGCGTGCATACAGCCGCATCCTTGACCGCGTCTGCCAGAACGCTGCGCTCGGCCAGGGCGCGGAAGTTATGGAAGTCTTCCCCATCGGACTCCAGATACCACGGATCGACAGCAAAATACGCATCTTCCGGCGTATGGGTCCGAATCCAGACAAAGGCCTGCACCCAGGCATTGCCGCTGGCTGCTCCGGGCCACTCGACGGGAACAGTATTGGCAAATATCGCGCGTTGCGAGCCATACATGCCGCCATATATCAATGCCAGATAGACGGCCCAGCGCCAGGGCTTTGCCCGCAGCAGAAACTGCCCCAGCAGCGCTCCCGCCAGCAGCACCAGCAGCAGATAGACCAGATGCAGATAGCGCATGGGCTGGAGCGGAATCCAGCGAATCAGCGCTTCAGGGCCATCCAGCACCATGGCCACCGATTGCTGCACCGTGGCATAGGCCACTACCGCTGCCGCCAGTCGCGCCAGCATGCGATTTCCCTGCCGTGCAGCCCACTGCGCCAGCAGCCAGAAGAGCGCGATCGGAGCTAGCGCGCCCAGCCACTCATACCAGTGCCACTGGTACAGGAAGTAGTAGCGACGCGTCTGCAGCGCGGCACGCCAGGCCGGGGAGGGCCGTTCGAAGATCCACCCAAGCGGCGCAGCAGCAAACGCAACCCGCTGTGTGGAACAGCGCTCGGCGCGCAGCATCCAGTCCAGGCGGCCGCGCAGGGCCAGCAGCAGAAACAGGCAAAAACTGCATCCCATGGCGCCCATGATCGGGTGAAAGAGAAAGGCTGCAATCAGGCAGAGACCAGCCCGCAAGAGCTTTGCCTCCATCAGCAGTACCACGGCGACAAGGATCAGCAGGGTGGCCAGCGCACGCGGATGCAGATGCTGGTCCAGGATATACAACGCCGTCCCGGAGACCGGAAGCGAGAACATCGCACCCAGCATCGCCACTCCCGCCCACTGCGATTCCCGCCCCATCCCGCTGTGCTTAAGAATCCTGCGCGCAGCCCACAGAATGCCCACGATGGCGGCACACTGTCCCAGCAGCTCTGAGGTTCCGATCGAGAGGTGGGTCAGATGAATCCAGGCGGCCATGAAGCGATCAAAAATCGTTGCCTGCAACTGGAGCGTGAAGAAGTGCGCATCGCGCGGAAACAGATCAGGATTGACCCGGTGCTCCACTGCGGCCAGATAGACCCCGTCGTCTTCAAAGCCGGGATGGTAGCCAAGGGTAAGAAAGGACAATACGGAAATACCCAGCAGCAGTAGCGCATCCAGAAGCGGAAGGGAATGCAGAAACGATAGCGATTGTCGCGCGGCAGCACTGCCCGACCTGGGCATCGGCGGAACGGGCTGCGGGTGAGGAGTAGCCGTTTGATGCGCGGATTCGGATCTTCGCCGAGGGGATGGGGTCCACTGCATAGGGGGTGGGGAGCGCTGCCGCAACTCCGCAGCCGATCCCTGCGTCATTATAAGCTGAGAGCAGCAGCCATACCCTGCTGGCAATACAGCTCCGGGGCACACTTCATGCGACTGAACACGATGCGCACACTGGATCGATGGCTGGGCATTCCCCTCTGCTTCCTGTCCTCCTGCCTGCTGCGCATCTTCGCCTTGTGGCGCCGAGGCAGGGCTGTCGTTGCCAGTCCACGGCGCGTGCTTTTCCTGGAGCTCTCCGAAATGGGCAGCACCGTCATCGCACAGCCTGCCATGCGACAGGTGCGCGACAACCTGCATGCCGAACTGTACTTTGCAATCTTTGCCCGCAACGTGGAAAGCCTTCGCTTGCTCCAGATGGTCCCGGAGAACCATCTCTTCCTCATCCGCGATGACCATTTTCTGGCTCTTGCCATCGACTCCGTGCGCTTCCTGCTCTGGACGCGTCGGCAAAGGATCGACACGGTTCTCGACCTGGAGCTGTTCTCCCGCTACTCGGCACTGCTTTGCGGCCTGAGCGGAGCGCAGACCCGCGTGGGATTTCATCGCTTCCATGCTGAAGGACTCTATCGCGGCTCCATGCTCACGCACCCAGTCAGCTACAACGGGCACATCCACATGGCTAAAAACTTCCTGGCCATGGTCTATGCGCTTTCAGCCCCGGCTGGGGAATTTCCCTTCGCCAAGACCATCGTTGCCGACGAGGCCATCCGCGTGACCCCAGCCGTGATTGACGATGCCGATCGATTGGCGGCACAGGCACTTGTCCGGCAGGTTTTTCCGCACTACCGTCCGTCGGTGCATCGCATCGTGCTGCTCAATCCCAACAGCTCCGAGATGCTGCCGCAGCGGCGGTGGCCATCCGACCACTTTCTGGAGCTGGCAAAACGGATGGTTGCCGAGTGGCCCGATGTGCTGGTTGCCTTCACCGGCTCCTCTGCCGAGCGCGAGGATTCGCTGCAGTTGGAGCGCCAGGCAGAACATCCCCGCATTCGCTCGCTGGCCGGCATGCACGCGCTGCGCATGCTGCTGCCTCTCTACGCCATCAGCCATGTGCTGGTGACCAATGACAGTGGTCCGGCGCACTTCTCCGCACTCACATCCATCCGCTCCATTGTGCTCTTTGGTCCGGAGACACCCACCCTCTACGGCAGTCTGGGCAATACCGAGTCCCTGACCCTGGGGCTAGCCTGTTCGCCATGCGTGTCCGCTGCCAATCAGAAACATTCCGCCTGTACGGATGCGGTTTGCATGCGCACGATGTCGCCCTGGCACGTTCTGGCGGCTGTGCGTCGGGTGCTCGATGCGCCATCCGGCACAGCCTTCCCATTCGCAGCCATTCCTGGGGCTGCTACAGCCCAGGAAGAGTGGATGACACTCCCCTGATACCCGCTCTTGACACTTTGCCGTCACGGGTATCTCCTAAGCAACAAGCAATCGTTTCCCGATTTGGCCAGATGCAGGCGTTGTCCGCTGTCGTCTTTGCGGTCCACTCTTCCGTCTACTTTAGCAATCCCCCTTCAGGAGGCGCGGCATGAACTCCATTCTCTGGTTCCGAATTACTTCCGTCCTGCTTTTTATCTATGCTGTAGGCCACATCTTTAGCTTTCTCGTGGATGATCCGGAGACTCCGGAAGGCCGCTCCGTCTGGTCTTCGATGGTCCATACCCGCCTCTCGCGGGGAAAGCAATCCCCTACCTATGCCGATTTCTACCGCGGCTTCGGTATCTTCGTCGCAGCATTTCTCCTCTTTGAATCGTTTCTGGCCTGGCACTGCAGCCACCTGGTTGCTGAGTACGCCACCGATGCCATTCTCTTCGGCTGGTGCATCCTGATATTCCAGGTGTTGGCGCTGGTCCTTTCCCTGCGCTACTTCGGCATGGTACAGGTACTGATGTCGCTGCTCACTGGCACCTGCGCCGGCATTGCACTGGCGCTGGTCACGCCGCTCAGCTCGCTCTGAGCGCTGCGCCAACTGCCGCACCGGTATTCCGGCGTAACTGCCGCAACGGCAGACCGCTTGCCTGGTGCAGTGTTTGCTGGATCTCGGCCAGAATGGACAGCGCCACGGACTCTGCTCCATCTCCACCCAGTTCCAGGCCCATGGGTGCGTGCAGCTGCTCCATCCATGCTGCCGCCAGTTCTCCGTGACTGCCCGCCATTCCCTTCCCTGCCGCGGCCTCTGCAGCCAGCTCTGCCACCATATCCGCTGTTCGCGAACGCGGTCCCAGCACGCCCAGGTAGGCCAGCTCGCGCGGCAGCAGGGAGCGCAACGCCATGCGATCCTGCTCCAGACTATGGCTCATCAGCACTACGGTATCGGTCGCGCGCAGCATCAGGCAGTCGAGAGCCTCAGGCGTCAACAACTGCAATGCGTCTGCCTCGGGAAATCGCTCGCGGGTGATCAGATTGCTGCGGCCATCCATCACGCTGACATGCCAGCCCATCGCGTGGGCCGCTCGGCTCAGGGGTTGCGCATCATTGCCGGCTCCAACGATCAGCAGCCCCGTGCGTGCCTCCATCCACTCGGCAAAGATTCCATCCACACCTGCCGATTTCCGACGCGCCTCCACAGCCAGAAGCTCGCCGCGAAGCTGGGCGTCCATACTGCCTGCCATCCCGGTATCGCCCTCCATCTGCCAGCAACGGCTGCCCACAGCCTCGCCGGAGAGCTGGGTTGCCACAGCCAATCCCAAACGCAGTTCGTAGGCTCGCTCCATCGCCTCCAGCAGGGGTGCCGCGGTCTCGCGCCGCTCCAGTAGCAGATGGATCACACCGCCGCATCCCATCCCGAACGGCACATCCCCATCCTCGGCATGCGTGGAATAGGTGCGCATCGCAGGACCGTTTTCCGTGTGCCAGAAGGCCTTCTTCGCCACCTCCGCCTCCAGGCATCCACCGCTGATGGTTCCGGCACGTCTGCCATCCTGCGCAATGAGCATGCGCGCCCCGGCCTTGCGGTAACCGGAGCCTTCCAGCATCACCACGGTGGCCAGCACAAACTCTTCCCCGGATTCCCGTAGCGTGCGCCACAGGGGGCGCAAACGATGCATCTCGTTCATAGAGCCATTCTGCCGAATGCGGCTACGCCTGTCGAATCTCCGAGCGCAGCAGATCTTCGATACGCACCGGCAACCTGCGCACGCGCACTCCCGTTGCGTGATAGACCGCCGAGGTGATGGCTGGGGCAACCCCGGCCAGGCCAATCTCCCCGATACCACGCGCGCCATAACTGTTCAGTGCATAGTCCGGATAATCGAGGAAGGTTACATCGATCTGCGGCGTATCCGGACAGGTCACCATCCGGTAGTCGGCCAGATTGGCGTTGATTGGCTGACCATTGCGCGGATCGTAAACCGTCTCCTCCAGCAGTGCCATGCCCACGCCCATCACCACTGCACCTTTGATCTGGTTGGCTCCGGCACGCGGGTTGATGATCCGGCCGGCATCAATCACTGTCACCACGCGGCTCACGCGCAGACGAGCAATCTCCGGCTCCCATTCCACTTCCACAAACTGGGCACCAAAGCTGTGCATGGACAATCCGCGTGCCTTGGGATCTTCGAAGGCTGACCCGCTGCGGCCATCCGCGCTCACGCGATTCAGCCGCGCCTTC
>JAKBAG010000074.1 GCA_021809235.1 Acidobacteriota bacterium | reverse complement strand
CGGCGACCGACTGGTTGAATGCGAGCACGTTTGTGCGGCTGCACATTGACTGCCCGACGACGAGCGGAAGTGCGATTGCGGGAACAATCGGCGTGGACCTGGTGCAGGGCGATGGGAACACCTTTACGGGCGGCGATATTGAGGGCTGCGCGACGGCGGTCCATCTGGGGCTGAATGCGCAGAACAATACGCTGGTGGGGGTGCGGAATGAAGGCTCGACGACGCAGGTGGAGGCGGATGCGGGCAGTCAGTTCAACAGCTGGATGACGGGCGGGACGATGTTCAGCGGAGCGCTGGTGGACAATGGCAGCCGGAACAGCTTCTGGGATGCGTTTCACCGGACATTCAACGGGGTGAACGGGGACTGGTATGCGAGCCAGAAGGACGCGACGGTGACCAACCACTACAGGCTGGGCACGGGAGCGGGCAATGTGCGCGGGCTGGAGTGGGAGAGCCAGGTGGACAACGGGACGGCGGCGACGCAGTACAACTGGCTGTGGGGATTGACGGACGGCGGAAGCGGCGAGTCGGACTGGATCTTTCAGGACTTGATCAACGGGACGATCCGGTTGCAGATGGAGGAGCACAACGCGGCAGGCAACAACACGACGGCGATCAACGGCACGGGAACGGGCAATGTCTGCTTCCAGTGCAGCGGGAACGCGGGCACGGGTGGTGTGGCCTTTGCCAGCGGCGGAGCAACGCCGACGACGGTGGCGACAGTGGATGGAAGTGGAAACGCGAACTTCCTGGGCACGCTGGCGGTGGGCGGAACGACGGACTTCAGCGGATCGACGATGGTGAGAAATCTGGCGGATGCGGAGATTGACCAGACGCTGCAGGCCGGCAGGACGACGACGCAGAAGGAGAGCTTCGTTTACAAGGACTACACGGGAGCGAGCCAGTGGTACATGGTGAAGGATGGGTCGAACAACTGGGCGCTGAACTCGGCGATTGACGGGCTGGATCACATCAAGGCGTATCAGAACGGCGATGAGTATCTGGACGCGGCGGGGACAGGTGCGGTGCGCATGAATGTGGAGGCGAATGCGGGCACGGGCGGAGTGGTGTTCTACTCCGGCGGCGCGACGCCGACAGCGGTGGCGAAGATTGACGGGAGCGGCAACCTGACGGTGGCCAGCTGCACGGGCTGCGGCGGATCGAGCGGCGGAGCGGGTACGGTGGGCAGCGGCACGGCGGGCCAGTTGGCGTATTACGCGACGACGGGCACGACGGTGAGCGGCCTGGGGACGACGGGCACGGGCAGCGCGGTGCTGGCGACAGGTCCGACGATTGCGACACCAACGGTGACGGGCACGACGACGGCGACGGGGAACGTGAATCTGACAAATGTGGCGGATGCGGCCGAGACGCTGACGATCCAGCCCGGCAAAACAGCCGAGCAGAATGGGAGCGTGCAGTGGAACAGCTATACAGGGTCGGCGGCCTGGACGTGGAAGAAGGATAGCGGCAATGCGCTGCGGATGCAGGATACGGCGAATGCACTGGACCGGATGGTGGCGTATCCGAATGGGCAGACGGCGATCAATGCGGGAGCCGGAGCGAATGCGGTGGTGATCAACAACGGCAGCGGCAGCGGGACGGGCGGGCTGATCGTGTATGCGGGAGGGGCCAATGCGAACTCAGCGGCAATGACGGTGACCGGAGCGGGCAACCTGACGGTTCCGGGAACGGTTTCGGCGAATCTGTTTCAGTCAAGCTATGGCGGGATGCGCGTGAACGCGGGCGCGCCGCTTGTGCTGATCAATGGCACCTCGAGTGCGACGGCGACGCAGTGCGTCAATGGCGGGTTTGTGTCGATCCAGGGATTCTATTGGAACGGGAGCGCGAACACGATGGACTCAATGAACATCCAGCCAAGCTGTACACCAGGAGTGAATGGGGCCGAGACGCTGAATATCACGAACAGCGGATCGAGCGGTCCGTTCACAGTGGCGGTGGCTGGAGCCGAGACGGTGCAAAGCGTGGCCGGAAGCGGCGGAATGACAATGGCAGCAGGCACGGCAGCAGGTGCGGGCGCGACGATTGGCTGCGCCAGCGGGCACGTGTGCGACGGCGTGAGTGGCACGCTGACGCTCACGACAGGAACGGGGACAACGACAGGCAATCTGGCGACGCTGACGTTTCCGTTTGCGCATACGAACAGCGCCAACTGCATGGTGCAGACGACGCTGGCAGGAAGCGGCACGGTGAATGCGCTGGAGTGGAGCGAGACGACCGCAGGACTGACGCTGACGGCGGATGCGGCACTGACACCGGCAACCGGCTATACGGTGCGTTACTGGTGCGGCGGGCAGTAGAGCCGGTGCACCGGCTGGGTGGGCCGGTACGGGAGCTGGTGGAAGCAGAGACCGGCTGGAGACAGGGACGCTGGACAACCAGGGGATGCGCGCGACAACCCGGGCAGGCGGGAGGCTGAGACGTGGCGGGACGTCTATGGCCGATGGGGAGGTTGTCGACGCGCAGAGGCGGGCGGGCGATGAAAGGCGGAAGCAGAGCAGAGAGGGCGGCCAGAAGGGCCGAGGAAGCCGAAGAACGCGAGGCAGAGGAGCAGTGGCAACTCCGGCAGATCCGCGACCGGGAGGAGCTGCTGCAGGTGGGAGAGTTTCTGGATCGGCCGATGAAGAGGCTGAAGGGGGATACGCCGCTGATCCTGCTGGCGGGCAAGCTGCTGCAGGTGCGGGGCAAGGATGGAAGGCTGCATCCGCTGGTGCCAAATGCGGCGCAACGGGCCTTTGAACGAAGGCGCGGGGCGGCGAATATTGTGCTGAAGGCGCGGCAGATGGGAATGACGACGTGGGTAGCCGGGCGGTTCCTGCTTAAGACGGTGACAAGGCCGGGAACGCTGACACTGCTGGTGGCGCATACGCAGGATGCGGCCGAGGAGATTCTGCGGATTGTGCACCGGTTTGTGGAGCATCTGCCGAAGCAGCTGACGGAGGGAGCGCTGACGATGGATCGGCAGAATGTACGGCAGATGGTGTTTCCGCGGCTGGATTCGGAGTTTCGAGTGGTGAGCGCATCGGACAGGAATGCGGGCCGGGGAATGACGGTGCAGAATCTGCATTGCTCGGAGGTTTCCCGCTGGCCTGGCGATGGGGCGGAAACACTGGCCGGACTGCGGGCGTGCCTGGCACCGCGGGATGCGGAGCTGGTGCTGGAGTCAACGCCGAATGGGGCCAGCGGCTGCTTCTATGACGAGTGGATGCGGGCGGCGGAGACGGGCGCGGTGCGGCACTTTTTCCCCTGGTGGATGGAGCCGGGATATCGTGCCGAGGCAGTGAGCGAGGACAGCCTGACGGAGCAGGAGATGGAGCTGGCTATCGAGCACGGGCTGGACATGGAGCAGATCGGGTATCGGCGGCGGATGCTGGCGATGCAGGGACCGATGGCGCGGCAGGAGTTTGCCGAGGATCCGGAGCGTTGCTTTCTGGTGTCGGGCGAGATGTACTTTGACCAGGAGGCGGTGGAGCGTCGGCTGCAGGCGCTGGGCGATCCGATGGACAGGGAGCGGAATGGACGGCTGGAGATCTATCTGCCGCCGTTGGCGCAGCGACGGTATCTGGTGGCGGTGGACCCGGCGGGAGGTGGTGCGGAGGGCGACTATTCGGTGGCCGAAGTGCTGGACCTGGAAAGCGGGATGCAGTGCGCGGAGTTTGCAGCGCGGATGGGTGGGCTGGAACTGGCGCAGCAGGTGGCGGCACTGGCGCGACGGTACAACGGGGCTCCGGTGGTGGTGGAACGGAATAACCACGGTGCGGCGGTGATTGTGGCGCTGGGGGAAAGCGTGGGCTACCACGAGCTGTGGGTGGCACGGGATGGACAGCCGGGATGGCTGACGACGACGCTGACGCGGCCAGCAAGCCTGGCGCGGCTGGCAGCGGTGGTGATGGAACACGCCGAATGCCTGAACAGCCGCGGGCTGATGATGGAGTGTCGCAGCTTTGTTCGACTGGCGAACGGGAATGTGGGTGCACGCAGCGGCTGCCACGACGATCGCGTGATGGCCATGGCGATTGGACTGGCGGCACGGGAACAGATGCTGGGCGGGCGCGGGATGCAACGGATGACACCGCTGCGCGCGGGCAACTATCGGCAGTCAGGATAAGCATGCCGTGGAAGGCTGGCATACGCGCGGAGGCCGTTTGGTTTGTCGCTGGATGAGGTGGTGGAGGTTGGATGTGGATTGCTGCGCGTAGGGAAGGCGGACGCGAAACGGGTAGAATCCGGATAAGCGTGCCGCAGGCGATGAGCGCGGCACGGCGGGGGATGAACGGGCTTGGCAGTACAGGCGGTGCAGCAGATTCGACGGATGCGCGGCGGTGCGCAGGGGCAGCTGATGCTGGGCTCCGATGGGCGGCTGTATGTGGTGAAGTTTCGTAACAATCCGCAGCACGAGCGGGTGCTGGCTAACGAGATGCTGGCGACGCGGCTGGCGGCGGCAGTGGGGCTGACGGTTCCGGAGACCGAGGTGGTGGAGGTTTCCGCGTGGCTGGTGGAGCACTCGCCGGAGTTGCAGGTGGACCTGGGACGGCGACGCGAGCCATGCGCGGCGGGGCTGAACTTTGGCGCGCGGTATGTGGGCGGACTGATGCCGGGGCAGGTGATGGATTATCTGCCGGAGGAGCAGTTGGGCGAGGTGCGGAATCTGGCTGAGTTTGCCGGGATGCTGGCGCTGGACAAGTGGACCGGCAATGCGAACGGGCGGCAGGCGGTCTTTACGCGTTCGGCGCGGGAGCGACGGTATACGGCGGTGTTTATCGACCAGGGATTCTGCTTTCATGCCGGGGAGTGGAAGTTTGAGGATGCGCCGTTGCGCGGGGTGTATCCGCGGAATGCGGTCTATGGCGGAGTGACGGGCTGGGAGAGCTTTGAACCGTGGCTGAGCCGGATGGAGTCGATGCCGGTGGAACGGATCTGGGATGCGGCGGCGGCGATTCCGCCGGAGTGGTACGGCGGGGCGATTGAGGAGATGGAACGGCTGGTGGAGACGCTGGAAAAACGCCGGGGAAGAATTCGGGAACTGGTGGAGGGGTTTGGAAAAACGGAACGAAGGCCGTTTGCCGCGTGGGAGAAGATGCAGCCGGGAGGGAAAACGGCGCTACGATAAATCTGATTGCATGGCATGCGGCAGAGGCAGTCGGAGAGTACCGGTTGCGGGAGGACGCGGTTGTTTGTGGATCTGAGGGAGAATTCCGGTTGGAGATGAAGGTGTAGGGAGGGGGAAGGCTGACGGGAGATGAATCGCCGGATGGAGTGTGAGTTTTCGCTGCTGCGGTATGTGCCGGACCCGGTGCGCAACGAGTTTGTGCATATCGGGGTGCTGCTGCGCGCGGGAATCACGGGCACGGGGACGCGGCCGGTGCTGGGCGTGCGGTTTACCGCCGACTGGCGTCGGGTGCGGTGCCTCGATCCGGAGGCGGATACGGAGATGCTGGAGGCGCTGGAGTCCGAGCTGCGACGGCGGTTTGCCGAAGAGCCGGAGGGAAATCTGATGCACGTGCTGGAGGATTCGTTCTCGAACTGTGTGCAGATGAGTGAGTCGAGGGCGTATCTGGCCGAGAGCGTAGAGGCGGGCATGGCGGAGCTGATGCGGCTCTATGTGGAGCCGCAGCGGCGCGAGCGCGTGAGCCGGGTGAGCGGGAGAGCGGCAATCCAGGCGGCGATGCGCACGGAGTTTGAGCGTGTGGGCGCGTGGGAGCTGATGCGCAAGCGCATTGCGGCGGCCGAGTATACGCGGCCGGGCGATCCGCTGCGGCTGGATGCCGGCTACCGGGCGACGGGCGATGGGATGCGCGACCGGATCCGGATCTTCCATGCGGTGAGCCTGGAGCATCTGGGCGGCGTGGGTGGTGGCATGGGCGTGGAGATGGCCAAGGTGCTGGCCTTCTCAGCGGCCGGCTTGCGGGCCGGCGTGGAACGGGTGGAGAAGGCGGAGCTGGAGCTGACGGCGGTGATTGAACCGTGGACGAAGTTTGCCGCGCGTAGCGATGCGGAGATCGCCGATCGCGAGGGCGCGTATCGATTTGCCGTGGAGACGATGGAAGAGCACGCGATCCGCGTGCGCACAACAATGGAGCTGGCGGCAATGGCCGAGACGGCGCGAGTAGAGTTGCACCTCTGACCCCATTGCCGGGAGCGGGCAGGAAGTAGTTTTGGAATTGGGCAGTGGATGAGGCGGGAGTCTTCGCCGCCGGGATCGGGAAAAGTCGGGTAGCAGAGACAGGCATGGCCAGCGGGCTGTGCCTGTTTTGTTTTGGGGCTGGGAAATCGACATGGTGCGCACGGCGCGGGAAGGAAGGAAGACGTGAAGGCAGAGAAGGAAGAGCGGACAAGCTGGGTGCGTGCGATGTGGGAGGGCCTGAATCGCGAAAGTGGGCGTGGCACGGCGACGAAGGCGGGAGACAGGAGCGGCAAGGGCAAGGCGGAGGGTGCCGAGCGCCGGACGATTGCGATGCCGACGATTGTATCGCCGTATGGTTACGGCGCGGGAACGACGTCGGCGATGCCGAAGCCGACGCAGATGAATCTGCGGCGGTTTGCCGAGACGCCGGTGGTGCGGCGGGCGATGAACGTGATCAAGGATCGGATAGTGGCCATGGACTGGCAGATCCGGGTGCGGCGCGGGGCGCGCGAGGAGGAGATTGCGTATGCGCGACGGAAGGTGCGGGCGCTGCGGCGGATGCTGGAGGAGCCGAATGAGTCGGACAGCTTTCGCACGCTGCTGGAGCAGGTGATTGAGGATGCGCTGACGGGTGGCTATGGGGCGATAGAGATGGAGCGGACGGGCGATCCGCAGCGACCGGCGATGTTGTGGCCGGTGGATGGCTCGACGATTCGCGTGAATGCGCATTGGGATGGGAGCAGCGAGACGGCGCGCTATGAGCAGGTGCCGATGGGCCGTTCCGTGGAGGAAGGGATTCCGCTGCGCGACGATCAGCTGCTGTATCTGCGGATGAATCCGCGAAGCTTTTCGCCGTTTGGACTGGGTCCGCTGGAGGTGGCGTTCGAGACGGTGAACGAGTTTCTGAGTGCGCATCGGTTTGCGGGCAAGCTGGCGGCGAATACGGTGGTGCAGTATGCGCTGTGGCTGAATGAGGCGACGCCGACGCAGCATGAGCGGATTATTCGCTGGTGGCAGGACGAGATTGAAGGGACGGGACGGGTTCCGCTGATTGCCACCGAGCAGAAGCCGGAGGTGTTGCGATTTGCCCAGGGCACGGATGCGGATATGCGGCTGCAGTGGCAGACGTTTCTGATCCGGCTGATTGCCGATGCGTTTGGGCTGCCGCCGCTGCTGCTGGGGCTGGAAGCGGATGTGAATCGGTCGACGGCGGCGGAGCTGACCGATGAGGCCTTCCGCTCGGCGATTGCGCCGCTGGCGCGGAGGATTGAGGAGCACCTGACGCGGGATGTCTTTGGCAAGTGCGTGGGTTGGCGCGAGTTTGAGTTCGTCTTCAACGATCTGAGCGCAGCCGATGCGCAGACGGAGCTGGCGATGCAGGTGCAACTGTTGCAGGCCGGCGTGCTGACGGTGAACGAAGTGAGAGCGATGCGCGGGCTGAGCGCACTGGACGACGGTGGGAAGGCACCGTTGCAGGGAGCAGCATCGACCTGGGACAGGGTGCGGCAGCTGGGCGCATGAAGACTCGCCGCATGAGGCAGACACGCGGAAATGCAAGCGGCGAACAGGAGCCGCGGCAACGGAGAAAGCGATGGGAGGGCGGACGCGAGACGGCAGCAATGGGATGGGGCGAGAGGAAGTGAGTGAGAAACGCGAACAGGGATGGGGGAGGGGGAATGCAACTGGATGCAATGTCAGTGAAGATTCCACACGTGAAGGGGCATCCGAACCGGCTGCCGTTTGAGGGTGTGTTGACGGTGGTGGATGCGCCGAGCGACAAGGCGCCAGCGGGTGCGCGGGGGCATCGTGTGGTGTTGACGCGCGTGGCGGCGGAGGCGGCGTTGCCGAGCCTGATGGGGATGGCGGTGGATTATCGGCCGGGATGGGATGGGCACGATGCGAAGCGGAAGATCGGGTTGATTACGGATGCCGATTTTGAGGGGCGAAAGCTGGTGGTGAAGGGCTATCTGTATGCGCGGGATTTTCCCGAGGCAGCCGATGCGATGCGCCGGGCCAAGCCGGGTTCGATGGGCATGAGCTACGAACTGGCCGATGCGCAGGTGGCGGATATGCGGGCGGAGATCTGGCGGCTGACGCGGGCAACCTTTACCGGAGCGGCCATTCTGCTGCGCGAAAAGGCGGCCTATCTGGGAACAAGCTTCCGGCTGGCAAGCTAGACATTCCGCAGGCCGGGCGGAACAAGACGACGAAAGGAGCAAGCAATGCAAGAGCAAACCATGGCAACAGCTTCGAGCGAAGTGATGGAGCGGCTGGAGGCAGCGGCAGCCACACTGGAGGCCGCACTGAACCGCATCGAGGAGCGACAGCTGAGCCTGACGGGCGAACTGGAGCGCATCTCGGCCACGGTGGAACACCACGGGGACGAGTCGCTGGCCGAGAGGCTGGCAGGAGCCGAACAGGAGATCGAACGGCTGCGCAACGAACTGGGTCGCATGGAGGCGGGACAGGCACGCCCGAACCCTCTGCAGACACTGCGCCGCACTCTACCGTCGGCCACGACGGAGATGCTGGCCAAGCACGGCATTGGCGAAGGCCAGGTGGAGATGGCCAAGCTGGATGCCGCACTGAAGGGGCTGAGCCTGGAGCAGCGCATTGCGGTGAAAAGCCAACTGCGCCGCGCCGGCTCGCTCTAGCCATTGCATGGAGCCGCAGCGCGGCTGAAGCGTGCGAAATGCAGAGACAGATTCTCTTTGGGAAGCAGCGCCCAAAGGGTAACAAAGGCGGCGGCAACTGCGGTGGTAGCCGTGGTTGCCGCTGCGACAACATGTGGGTTTCGACTCACCGGGCCCGGAAGCGGGCGGAAAGAGCAATATGAACATCAGTTTTGCAGACATTCATGCGGCGGCCGACTACATCGGACCTGGAGCGATTGAAGTTCCCATGTACCAGACGGAGATCTTCGACATCTGTCGTCGATCGAGTCCGTTTGGTCAGCGGATCAAGCAGGTTCCGGCGACGGGACATCCGTCGCGCTACTTTGAAGAGACGGCGATTCCCAGCGCGGGGACGGCGGCGTTTGTGAATCCGCGCGCGATTACGCCGACAGTCGTGAGCCCGACGCGCGTGGAGCGATCTGTTCCGCTGAAGGCACTGGTGGCGCAGATGAACTACAACCTCTTCGACGTGGAGCTGGGCAACCAGCAGCAGCAGTTTGCCTATCTGCAGGCCAAGGACCTTGCAGATACGGTGAGCGGGCTGATGGTGGCACATGATGTGGCGCTGTGGAATGGCAACGACACCAGCCTGACTGCTCCGACGACGACCCAGTACATGGGTGCGGCGGCGCAGATTGTAGCCGGTGGCAACACGACAACGATCTCGACGACCTCGTCGATTGTGGATGGGTTGAAGAGTGCGGTGGCACAGATGGTGGCCAACAATGGCTATCGCGTGCGACCGACGGCAATCTATGCCAATCCGGTGCTGCTGGACCTGATTGATCGCGAGATGAAGACCGAGTTCAACGTGGTGCTGCGCACCGACGACATCACGGGCGGCGTGCGCGTGAAGATGCTTTCGACGCAGGCCGGCGACCTGCCGCTGATTCCGGACTGGAGCCTGGGCTACACGGGCACTCCTGGTTCGGGCACAGCGGTGCTGCCTGCCTACATCGTGACCGAGGACCTGATCGAGTATCACTGGCTGGGCGATCCGGCTCCGCGCATCTTCGAGCTGGGACTGCCGAATTCGCTCACGCTCCAGTACGTCGCCGTGAAATTTGGCGGCGTGGTGGTGAAGGGCGCCAACTACGCGCACTATCAGGTGCTCGTCGACCGATAACCACTGCGTGGGGCAGCCGCGACCACTGCGTGGGGCAGCCGCGACCACTGCGTGGGGCAGCCGCGACCTTCGGTCGCCACGGACAGCCGTGGCGCTCCCGTTGGTCGCGGCTGGCCGCGGTGGTTGTCGGTGAGGTTGCAGCGGAAAACCGAGAAGGGGATTCCCGGCGGGAATGACGAGCAGGAAATGCAAGGGCAGTAGTAACAGCAAAAGCTGGGCGAGTGAGCGAAGGGGGATGAGCGATGGCGTATCTGTTGCCACAGGACTATACGAATTACGGTTTGCCGGCGGGGACGAGCGCGGACTGGGTGACGGCGGCGACGGCGCTGATCAACTCCTATTGCCGCAGGCCGGACATCAACGTGACGCAGTACACGGAGCGGTCGCGGATTGTGAGCGGGTCGCAGACGGTGATGCTGAGTTATCTGCCGTTGGCGCCGCTGGCGCCGGCGACGAGTCCGCTGGTTTCGATCCAGGGCAAGTATGCGTGGCCGCGGCGCGGGGATTTGCCGGTGGTTCCGCTGCTGGATGCGGCGCTGGCTTTTTCGCTGCCCGGGGAGTGGTCAGCGCTGGATCCGACGACGGTGGACTTTGACCCGAATACGGGGATTCTGACGCTGCCGTGGAATCTGATGGGGCTGCCGTTCAACGAGGTGGAGGTGACGTATACGGCTGGGCTGACGGTGATTGGCGACGACATCAAGTCGGCATGTGCGCAGATTGTGAAGAATGCGCAGGCGCAGCCGTCGCTGAATGTGCAGCGTTCGAGGGTGGACACGATGTGGCTGCAGTACTTCGGCATGTCGCTGATGGACGAGACGGTGCAGACGATGCTGCGGCCGTACATTGCAAAGAGATTGGGGTGAGGCGATGAGCGATACGGCATCCAGAAGCGGAACGGCAGCGCCCCAGATGCTGGCCGATGCGATTCTGCGCACGGTGGCAGGGACGACAGCGTATCTCCAGGTGACGGGAGCAAATCCCGACACGGAGCAGAGCGAAGTGGGATTGGTGGCAAACAATTTTGTGCAGGTAGCGGTTTCTCCGGTGCTGATGCGAAAGCTGCCGCCGACATGGCGCGAAGGCGATATGCCGCGATGGGAGATGCTGATGTCGGCCACCAGCGTGCAGGCGCAGGTGACGTCGATGAACCTGACCTCGGCCCAGAGCCTGTTCTCGATGACGATGTCGGTAACGATGGCCGGACAAAGCTATGTAATCGAGTCCGTAGCAGCCAACGAGGCGATGGGTACGGTGTATCTGTATCGGCTGCTGGTGCGCGAAGCCGGCACCGAAGCCCTGTAGCCACTGCGTGGGGCAGGCATTGCATGCAGCGGACGCGGCCTTTGGCCGCCACGGACGGTTGTGGCGCTCCCTTTGGTCGCGTGGTGGGTGGTGGTGTGTGCGATGGCTGCGTTTGGTATGCGCTGCGGTGTGGGCGTTGGCATGGTGTGGGGTGCCTGGGGTGGGTTTGGATTGAGGGAGTGTTGAGATGCAGAATGCGAAGGATTCGTTTTACATGACGCTGCGGACGCGGCTGCAGACGATCAATCCGCAGCGGACGATTTTGTTGCGGTCGGCGGTGCGGCCGGGGATTCTGGTGGAGGAAGCGGAATCGCCGTTGTCGCAGTCGGCCAGTGGGACGGCGTTTCCGCTGGTGCCGACGGATGTGTTTGTGCTGCGGTGGCTGGGGTTGGCGGTGGATATGGATCAGGCGCTGCCGCTGGTGGCGGCCGAGTGCGAGGTGATCTATGCGAC
>JAKBAG010000073.1 GCA_021809235.1 Acidobacteriota bacterium | reverse complement strand
ATGAATCCGAAGCCTTTCGCGTTGTTAAACCACTTGACCGTGCCCTTATATTGCGCCACAGGTTCTGCACCATCCTTCATCCGGTGATCGCGACAAACGAGCGAGCCGCTATTGCTATGACGCAAAATTCGGACGAAAGGTTGATTGCGATCTGAAAACCGATGGAAAGACTGCCATGGGCAGCAGCGGGCTGCGGACGGCTGGCTGCGAGACAATGCGGCAGAGCGGGAGGCGGCATTCGGGGAACGTTGCCAGGGGTGCCGCATCGCTTATTTTTTGTCGGATTTGCGCTTCTGGATCTGCTCAAAAAGCATGGTGCCGACCAGCGTCTTGCCGTCCAGAATGGAGCCTTTGCGAATCTTTTCCAGCAGATCGGAGAGCCGTACGAGCCGAAAATCAATGGCCTCGTCCTCCTCGGGATGGGCGTCGCCGGGGATAAGCCCTTCGGCGAGGAAGATATGCATGCCTTCGCCGAGAAATCCAGGACTGGGATAGTAGTAAATCAGCTTGCTCCAGTGATGCGCAGCATAGCCGGTTTCCTCGGCCAACTCCCGCTGTGCTCCGCGAAGCGGATCTTCACCGGGATCGAGTTTGCCTGCGGGGAGCTCCCAAAGGAACTGCCCGGTCGCATGGCGATATTGACGCTCGATCACGATCCATGGATCCTTGCGGTCCTTGCCTTTGCCCTTTCCGTAATCAACGGCAAGGATGACCACCGAGCCATTGTGGCGGATGACATCCCGCAGGGCATGGTGACCGCTGGGCTCGACGATGCGGTCCCTATGGATGCGGAACAGCGGTCCCTCAAAGGCCACTTTGGACTCAAGCAGCCGGGCGCCGGACGGGCTGGCAGCTTTCCTGGCGGTTTTTTGCCTGGCTTTGGTAGAAGATGGCCGGGTGGCTTTTCCAGCAGCTTTGCCTGCTGCCTTGGAGGCTGCCTTGCCGGATTTGCTGCTTCCGGATGCCGTAGTTGCCGGTTTCCGGGTCTTTGTGACAGCTGTCTGAGGCGACTTTGCGGGAACGGTGGTTTTCTTCGCCGGGGATGCCTTGGTGGGTTTGCCTGCTGATGCGGACTTCGCCTTGGATACCATTTCGCTCTGCCTCCCGAGAACTGCGTTTCCTCCCTACGGTAACACTTTGCCGAGCCTGTGCTGCGGGCAGACACGCAAAGCAGGGCAGGGAAATGCGGCGCAGTTCCCTGCATCCCGACTGGGGCATGGTTCATCCAATAGCTGTTCGCAGCAGGACATGGTTGCCACCAAGTCTGTAGACTCAGTACGAGCCTTCTGTTGCAGGCATACCTTGAAGCAAGAGACACCGAGCCTTGAAAACGGAATTCTTGTCCCTGGCCGAAGTGCCCGGAATGCAGCGAATCTTTCTGGATCTTAGCCAGCGGCGTGAGCAGAGCCTGCAAGGCGAGGTCGCCGATGCGAAATCACCGCTGGCCCGCATGTATGGCGAGTGGAATCCGGCCAAACCGCCAAGCAGCGCGATCCAGCCCATCTCCGAAGCCATGCTGCTTCTACTGAAAGAGCAGAATCCCGACCAGTCGGCAGCCGTGGAGCGACTGCGTGCAGGAGCGCATACCGTGGTCACCGGACAGCAGGTGGTGCTGTTTGGCGGGCAGGCGATGATCCTCTACAAGGCTGCGACGGCCATAGCACAGGCGGCGACTGCCAGCTCGCATGGTTTTCCGCATCAGCCGGTCTTCTGGCTGGCGAGCGAGGACCACGATTTTGCAGAGATTGACCACCTGGTCTTCCCGGATCGACGCGGACTTGCGACTCTGCGTTACGAATCAGCGCCTGCGGAGGCTGTTCCGGTGGGGCAGCTGGTGCTCACCGAAGCCATCGAACCGCTGGTGGAGCAGGCGCAAGCGCTTCTGGGCTGGTCTGAAGCAGCCGATCACCTGGCGGCAGCGTACCGGCCAGGCGTGACGCTGGCGCAGGCCTTCCGAAGTTTTTATGCGAGCGTCTTTGCCCGCTTTGGACTGCTGACACTGGATCCGTCGGGCAGGGAAGCGCATCGCGCCGGAGCACCGGTGCTGCGGGCTGCCATAGAGCGCGCGGATGAACTGCATGCGGCACTGCAGGAGAGAAATCACGAACTGCAGGCAGCCGGCTACCATGCACAGGTTGCGGTCGGAGATCAGTCGAGCCTGCTCTTTCTGATCGATAGCAGCACGGGAGCCAGAGTGGCCCTGCGGCGCACAGCGGCATCGGCAGCGCAGCCCCAGAGAGCCTGGCAAGCAGGCAAATCCATCCTCTCGACTGAGGAGTTACTGGGCATTCTGGAATCCGAGCCAGAGAGGATATCGCCCTCGGCTCTGTTGCGGCCGGTCTTTCAGGATTGGATTCTGCCCAATTCGGCGTATGTGGGCGGACCGGCCGAGGTGGCCTATTTTGCGCAGACCGCCGTGCTCTACGAAAGGATTCTGGGCCGCATGACACCGGTGCTGCCGCGATTCTCGGCTACGGTGGTGGATGCGACCACAGCGGCGCTGCTGGCTAAATATGACCAGAGCGCGGAGCGGATGCTGGGTGCCGATGTGGACAGCCTGCAGCAGCGGCTGGCTGCGCGTGCTTTGCCGGTGGAGACCAAGCGGATGCTGGCCTCGGCGGGCAATACTTTGGACGGTGAGCTAACGGCGTTGACCGGGCATCTGACTGCAATGGATGCCAATCTGGGGCGCGCTGCGCTGGTCTCCGCCAGCAAGATGCGGTACCAGATGAATCGGTTGCGCCGGATGGCTGCCCACTACCAGTTGCAGCGCGAAGGCTCGATTGCGCGCGATGCTGAGGCCATGGTGCGAATGCTCTATCCCCGGCAGGCGATGCAGGAGCGCGTGTTGGCTGCGGCCTCGGTGCTTTCGCTTGCGGGAGCCGATTTCCTGGAGCAGGTGGTGCAGGCAGCCGGTAGTCTGCAGCCGGGCCACGCTTTGCTTTGGCTATAATGGCCACGCGCAAACTGCGCCAATTCCATTGTTCCAAAATCGAGGAAACCATGAAGAAATGCAATGCGCTTTCCTGCCTTCGCTTTGTGCCGCGACTGCTGCTTCTGGCACTGTTTGCTGCGCCACTGCTGCACGCCGACTGTCCGGAATTGAAGACCAGCAGTGCGTTTCTGGGAATTTCCACGGTGCGGCTGTGGGATGGCAATGCTCCGCAGGCCAAGGGGGACTCCTGCGCCGATATCCCGTTTCTGAGCGTTTTCAAGCCGCAGTATGCTCGCGCAAATGGCAACGCGGTCATCGTAATGCCGGGTGGCGCGTATCTCGGTCTGGCCTCGATTCTGGAGGGTCGCGAGGTGGCCGACTGGTTCACGGCTCGCGGTTTCACGGCCTTTGTGTTGCATTATCGACTGGGTAAAAACTATCTGCTGCCCGTGCCGTTACTGGACGCGCGGCGGGCCGTCCAGATGGTTCGCGCCGACGCCTCCACATACAAGATCGCGCCTGATCACATCGCCGTGATCGGTTTCTCTGCCGGTGGTCACCTGGCTGCTCTCTCGGCGACGCAGTTTGTCGTCGGCGACCCACAGGCTACGGATCCGATTGCACGGATGAGCAGCCGTCCGGACGTGCTGATTCTGGGCTATGGATGGCTGGGCGGAGTCACGCCGGATACCTCGCATCTAAGCTATTGCAAGCTGATGGACGTGATGGACAAGTGCGCGGAGCTGCAAAAGGCCTTCACGCCGTCGCTGTTTGTGACAGCACAGACGCCACCCACATTCCTCTATCACACGACCGAGGACAAAACCGTTCCTGTGCAGCAGGCGCTGGGTTTCTATCAGGCGCTGCTGGACGCCCATGTTTCCGCGGAAATGCACATTTTCGCGCACGGCGGGCATGGATCCGGACTGGGCAAAGGGGACGCCGCGCTCGACCAGTGGACGGTACTGCTGGAGGCATGGCTGCGCGGCATGAACTGGCTGCCTCGCTAGGGTAGCTCCAAAACCAGGGCCAGTTCCCGGATGTGGGGACTGGCCTTAATTCATCAGTCGGCGACGCAGCATGTCCAGAGCCTTCTGCGTGGCCCATTGGCGAACCTTCTGGCGATCGCCGCGGAAGTGGTTTTCGCTGCACTCGGTTCCCTGTGCATCGCTGACGGCAATGTAAACGAGTCCGACCGGCTTTTCCTCGGTGCCGCCGGAGGGTCCGGCGATACCGGTGATTCCGATGCCGTAGGTGGCGCTGGTGCGGCGGCGGATGCCGTCTGCCATGGCCTGGGCTACGGCGGTGCTTACCGCCCCATGGCTGGCAATCAGCTGCGGAGGGACGTCGCAAAAGGCAGTCTTCAGTGCATCGGAATAAACCAGAGCTCCGCCGACAAAGGAGCGCGAACTGCCGCTGACAGAGGTGATGCGCTCGCCAAGCATGCCTCCGGTGCAGCTTTCAGCCACGGCCAGTGTGGCCTGCTTCAGCTCCAGGTAGTAGAGAACGATTTGCTCCAGCGTCTCGCCATGCGAGGCAAAGAGATACTCCTCGAGGACCTCTTCGAGTCTGCCAGCCAGTTCATCAGCGCGTGCCTGGGCTGCCTCGCGCGTGGGCTTGGCGCATGCCAGCTGAAGCTGAATCTCGCAATTGCCGGCAAGGATGGTTGTCTCTACGTCGGAGTATGTAGTGTAGACGGGGGCTAACAGGGAATCAGCGGCAGATTCGCCGATCATGGTGGCCTTCAGCGTGCGACGGGCGATGTGCCGCGTGGGAATCAGTGCGCGCAATCGCGGAATGCACTGCTCCACAAACAAGGGACGACATTCGCCGGGTGGCCCGGGAATGAGCATCACCAGCTTCCGATAGCCTTCAAAGGCCGTGTCCAGCCACTGGCCAGGTGCGGTTCCATTAGGATTGGGCAGAATCTCTGCGCCTTCAATGACGTCGGCTTGCTTCAGGTTATTGTCTGTCATCGGAGTGCGCCGCGCGGCAAACCGCGCACTGAGCGCTGCAACCAGGCTGCCGTCGCGACGCAGACCCAGGCTGAGTGCCTCGGCGACGGCTTCACGGCTCAGATCGTCTTCCGTAGGACCAAGCCCACCCATCACGATCAGAATGTCCGTGCGAGCGATGGCAGTACGGATGGCGCGGACGAGGTCCAGCCGACGATCCCCAACGATGGTCTTGTAACGTACGACGATACCCAGCGCGTTCAGCTCTTCGGTCAGAAAAAGGGAATTGGTGTCCTGCCGCCAGGGCGTGAGCAGCTCCGTACCGATTGCAATGATCTCGCAGTTCATATCTGCCTGAAATTCTCCCTGATCGTTCTGCGTCCTGCCATGGATGGATCGCGCAAGGCGTCTGTTACGTGGAATGGGATTAGACGGCAAACTCCACTTCGTAGACCGCATTGTGCGTGGTCAGGATGGTGGAGCCGAGCGGAGAAAAGGCCACGCCGACTACGTTCTCGGCAGCAATCACCCGTTCCGCCTCCCCGTCGGTATCGATCCGGATAAGTCCGCGCTGCCCATGGAAGGATGCGGTGACATAGACATTGGAAGCGGCATCGACGGCCAGGCCTTGCGGACGGCCAAGCCCGCGATACCAGGGGCTGACAGCCCCATCCTGGTCAATGGCCCAGATGGCGTCGTGGGAGGCCAGTGTGGGAGCGGTGACATAGAGAGTACCGTCGGGACCCACGGCCAGATGATAGGCGGCGACGCTCGGTTCGATGGTGGCGAAGACAAAGATCTGCCGGTCGCGGTCAGTGTGCCCTGGCGCGATTTTGAAGATGGTGCCGGAGCGGTCGCCGACGAAGAGATTGCCGTCGGCATCAAAGGCGATTCCAGTGGCCACGCCCATGCCATCGGCGTAGGGCACGGCATCGCCTCCGGCATCAATGCGATATATGGTGCCTTCCGCCCGTGAGGAGACGAAGAGATCCCCATTGGGATGGATGGCCAGTCCGGTGGGGTTCAGGATGCCACTGACAAACGGCGTCCCCTCGCCGTCCGGGTTGATGCGAACAACTGAAACCGGCGTCTGCTTGCCGCGTGGGCCAGAGATGGTGGTATAGATCATACCGGAGCGGCTGACGACCGGACTGGTGACCGGATGCAGTCCGTCGGAAAGCTGCCTGCCAACGATGACCGGGATGGGATTGCTGCGCTCTCCGTCCCGCTGGACTTCGATGAGCCCGGTGCGGGCCTGTTCGGGAAGCCGCACTCCGAGTCGATTCTGTCGGCTGTAGACCAGCTCAGCAGAGTGGCCATCGAGGACGGCGGTGGGTATCTGGGTTGCAGTGGCACCCAGAGCACTGCCGATCAGCATAATCTCGGCGCCGGGCAATGCGGCAGCCGGCTGTGTTTGCGAAAGTACGGGCGTATGGGAAGATCGAGAACGTGGCATAGGAGTTGCGGCCCTAGCTGAGCCATGGCATCAGCAGTTGCAGGCAGATTCCAGCATACAGTCCGGCAGCCAGATCATCGAAGACGATCCCCCAGCCTTCGGGAAGCTTTTCCAGCGCATGAACAGGGTATGGCTTCCAGACGTCGAAGATGCGAAAGAGAACCAGCGCGGCAAGCATCGGCTTCCAGGCAAAGCCCGCATGGGCATGGGCTGCCGCAGGAAGCAGTGCGATGGCCATGCCTGCCACCTCGTCGATGACGACGAAGCCAGGATCCTTGCGCCCGCTTTCCCGCGCGGCCAGCGTGGCCGCCGGAACCCCCAGCGCCACGATCGCCAGCAGAGCCAGGAGTGTTCCTGCCAGCAGCGGCATGGGCGCCGGATGCAGCAGCAAGGAGATCGCCGCGTACACCAGCGTGGCTGCCACCGATCCCCATGTGCCGGGGCCGGGATGCAGAAGTCCAGAGCCGAAGAAGGTGGCAACGACCCAGGCCCAGGGCGTGATGCGCTTGCTTTTCAGATCGCGCAGACGAAATTTGCCGCCATCATTCATTCCGTGCCGGGTTTCCTTCCAACTCTTCGAGCAGATCCGGGTCCAGCACCGGGGAACTGATGCGATAGACCCCCATGGCCCACTTGCCCAGATCAATCTTGCGACATCGGTCGCTGCAGAAAGGGAAATCTTCGCTGCCGGAGGGGACAAGCCCGGCACACGTGGGACAGCGAAAGACCTGTGCGCGGCGGCGGGTTATACGGGATTCTGTCATGGATGTTTCCGGTACGGTTAGGCTCCGGGGGCTTGGCTTGCCGGGAGCAGGTTCAGGCTACGATTCTGGCCACCACGTCATAGTGGTGGGATTCGGTGATTTCGCACTCATAGAAGTTGCCAGGCAGCAGGGATGCATGCGGGCCAAAGTCATTGATGAGCACCTTGCCGTCAATCTCCGGCGCGTGCAGCAGGGTTCGGCCCTGCCAAAGCAGATCGGATTCTTCGCTGATGCCCTCAACCAGTATCTGCATCCGCCGGCCCACCCAGTGTGCCTGCTTCTGCGCACTGATGCGCTGCTGAATCTTCATCAGGCGCTTTCTGCGTGCCTCAACGGTGCGGCGCGGAAGCTTGCCCTCCAGCCGATGCGCGGCCGAGCCTTCCTCATCGGAGTAGCTGAAAGCTCCCATCCAATCCAGCCGCGCCTCGCGGACAAAGGCTTCCAGCTCGGCAAACTCCTCCTCGGTTTCCCCGGGAAAGCCGACGATGAAAGTGGTCCGCACGACCAGATCGGGCACGATGCGCCGGGCCTTTTCCAGCATGCGCAGGAAGATGGCGCCGCTGCCGCCGCGCTTCATGCGCTTGAGCACACTGGCGGAGGCATGCTGCAGGGGTACGTCCAGATATTTGGCAATGTTGTCGTGTCGCGCAATCGTCTCCAGCAGCCGGGTGGTGACTTTGTTGGGATAAGCGTAGAGGAAGCGCAGCCAGGTGAGGCCTTCGATACGCGCCAAGGCATCCAGCAGATCGGCCAGGCCGTCCTTCATCCCCAGATCCTCGCCGTAGCAGGTTGTGTCCTGGCCAATGAGGGTGATCTCTCGCACTCCCTGGCGCACGAGCTGCTCGGCCTCGGCAACGACCGAGGCGAAGCGCCGGGAGCGGAATTTGCCGCGCAGCTGCGGAATGATGCAGAAGCCGCAGGGATGGTCGCAGCCTTCGGCAATCTTGATATAGGCCGAAGAGCGCGGAGTGGTCAGCAGCCGGGGCGTAGCGTCGTCGTAGAGATACCGAGGCAGCTCGGCGACGGCTCCGGTCCACTCGCCGCGATCAAAGCGTCCCTGCTGCTCCCGCAGGTCGCCCTCCGGACGGCTGTGCGTACTGACCGCGCTGGGAGCGCGCTCGATCAGTTCCGACTGCGACAGGATGGGGAACAGAGATTTGGGCTCGGGTGGCGCGGATAGCCCGGCAGCAGCCAGGATGGAGTCCAGTTCTCCGGTGCCCACGATAGCATCCACCTCCGGGATGTTGCGCTGAATCTCGTCGCGATACCGCTCCACCAGACATCCGGCCACGATCACGCGCTTCGCCGTTCCGGCTGTCTTGTGGCGCACCATCTCCAGAATCGTATCCACCGATTCCTGCTTGGCCGAATCGATGAACGAACACGTATTGACGACAAGGATTTCAGCTGATTCCGGCGTGGAGGTCAGCTGTGCGCCGGCGCGATCCAGCAGCCCCATCATGACCTCGGAATCCACCAGATTCTTCGGGCATCCAAGGGAGACAAAGCCGATCTTCGGCCCGGTTTTCAAGGGAGAATTGCTCACTCCCATATTGTAAACTTTGCGCGTCTGGCGGCGACTGCCTGCGGTGGGACAGAAGTGGTATCATCAGTCAGTGCCGGGTCCTACGCGACGCAATCCCGCCAACCCCGCCAGGTCCGGAAGGAAGCAACGGTAACGGGCTAGTGCGGGCGCAGTGGGTTACCCGGTACTTTTTTATGTGCCTGTGTCCGGATCGACTCCGCGTGGCTGGCAGCGCAGGCGAAGTTCGGGATTGGCCCCCGGGGCCGCACTCAGCGCCAACAGCGCTGAAGGAGAAGTTGGTTTGAGCCATACATTTCGTGCTCCCGTAGCAACGCGGGTCAAGATCAGCGCCCTTGGCACCTATGTCCCCCCCAAAGTCCTCACCAACGCAGATCTGGAAAAGATGGTGGAGACCAGCGACGAGTGGATCACCGAGCGGACCGGCATCAAGGAACGGCATGTATTGGCTGCCGGGCTGGGAACCAGCGACATGGCCACTGAGGCAGCCCGGCGCTGCCTGGCACAGCGCGGCATTGCTCCCACGGAAGTGGAAGCCATCATTGTGGGCACGGTGACCCCGGACATGATGTTTCCTTCAACTGCCTGCCTGGTGCAGGACAAGCTCGGCGCAACCGGAGCGTGGGGTTTTGATGTCTCTGCCGGCTGCTCGGGATTTGTGTTTGCGCTGCAGGCCGGAGCCAAGCTGGTCGAAAGCGGCGCGCACAAGAAGGTTCTTGTGATTGGCGGCGACGCCAATACACGCATGGTGGATTATTCGGATCGCACGACCTGCATCCTGTTCGGAGACGGTGCCGGTGCGGTGCTGCTGGAGCCCTGCGAAGGCGATGAGATTGGCCTGATTGACTTTGTGCATGAGATTGACGGCTCTGGTGGACCGGCGCTGAATCTGGCAGCTGGTGGCAGTCTGCGGCCTGCCTCAGCGGAAACTGTGGCCAACAAGCAGCACTACATCCATCAGGACGGGCAGACGGTGTACAAGTTTGCCGTGCGCAAGATGGCCGAGGCCACCACGCGTGTGCTGGAGCGCAATGGTGTGACCGGCGACGAGCTGGGCTGCTTCATTCCCCATCAGGCGAACAAGCGCATCATCACGGCCACGGCCGAGCGGCTGGGGATGGACGATAGCAGGGTAATCGTCAATATTGAGAAGTATGGAAACACTTCCGGCGGCACGATTCCCCTGGCCATGGGAACGGCAATCGAGCAGGGCAAGCTGCACAAGGGAGACCTGGTGCTGATTGCGGCAGCCGGAGCCGGATTCACGGTTGGCGCGGCACTGATGCGCTGGGAGTTCTGAGCCCGGCCAGAATGGATACGTCTCAAAGCGTGTACGCGGGCAGAATGTCGTGCTCAGCGGCTAGCCGGTAGAACAGGCGCATGCCTGCCAGGCACTGCTCATCCAGGTGGTAGTAAATATTCTCCGTCAGATAGGTGCGGATCGTCTCTGGCCGTATGGGCAGGCGTGCGCTCCATTCCTGCACGAGCGCGTCGATCTGCGCCAGTCCGTGGTCTTTGGATGCTTGCGTGACGGCTGCAATCGCCTGCAGAGTCTTCTCCCCGTCTCGGCGGTCCAGCGCGGAGCGACGCACCGCCCAGACGGCAGAGATCCAGGGAAGGCCAGTGAGTGATATCCACTCAGCGGCCAGATCATGGAAGACCAGATCTTCGCTATGGAGCTGTGAGCCGGTGTTCCTTACGGCGAATTCGCGCTGCTCTAACGCCAGCAGGGCAGGATCTCCGATGAGCAGGGCGGCATCTGCTGCCTGCAGCATGGCATCCAGATCTGGCGGGTGCTGCACAAAGCTGGGAAGCGGTGTGCGTGGGGCTGCGCTTTCGTCTGCGTTCGATGGATGCCACCAGTGGCGAAAGAGAATCTGGGTGTAGGCAAGCGTCGCCCGTGAGGATGTATCCGCGGCTACCGTGCGAATCGCCTGCAGGGGCTGCGCTGCACGGCGGACCAGCAGCAGGGAGCGAACGCGATGCAGCGAGGCAATGGCGCAGCCGGGGACGAGCACCAACCCGGGATTGGTTGCCAGCGCGGCTATCGGAACCAGTCCCAGATCCGCTGCCTGGGCTGCATCGGCGGGCATGGCCAGCCGCGCGGCGCATTCGGAAGGCATCATCCACTCCAGACGGAACCGGGCTGCCAGTTGGTTCTGCAAAGGCTCATGCTCGAAGTCCCACATGAGCGGCGCGGGATTGAGAAAGCGGATAGCGGCAACGCGAAGCGGAGAATCAGAACTCTTCACCTGTTCAGAGTATCAACTGGCGAAGGCCGTGCGCTTCGGATGTGCGTCGCACAGTTCCGGTTGGAAATTTCCTTCCGTTCCAGTCGGTGGCTTTCGGAACTCTGGTTATAATCGGGAACTATCGCATGTGTTGCCTGCCCGTTGGTCAAGAGCAGGTGGATGGGCAGGAAGCGATGCAGCCCGCGTGCGTGGATGGGACGATCCCCCGGATGACGATTCGAGATCAGGTCTTCACGGAAGATGCGCTTGCCTGGCTGGCGATGCTGATGGCCCCGTCGATGGGACCACGGCGCACGCTGGATGCCATGAGCCAGATTGAGCGACCGGCGGCACTATTTTCTCTTTCGCTGACGGAGCTGGAGTCACTGGCACTTTCCCCGGCCGTCGTTCAGTTTCTCTTTGACGGCAAGGGGCGCGAGATTGCCGAGCAGCAACTGATTCGCACCACGGAGGTCGGCGCGGAGATTGTCTGCTATGACGATGAGCGCTATCCGGAGCGGCTGCGGGAGATCTATGATCCACCGCCGGTGCTGTGGGTACGTGGAGATGTGCGTCTGCTCAGCCTGCCTTCGGTGGCCGTGGTGGGGACGCGGCATCCCACGCCCTATGGATTGGGCATGGCAGAGATGCTTTCGCGGGATCTGGCAGCGCGCGGACTGCTGATTCTGAGCGGGATGGCGCGTGGCATTGACACGGCGGCACACAAAGGTGCTCTAGCGGCCCACCGACCGACGGCTGCCGTATGGGGAACAGGGATTGACGTTGTGTATCCCAAGGAGAATCGCAAGCTTGCCGATGAGATTCTGGCCACGGGCGGAGTGATTGTGAGCGAGTTGCCGGTGGGGACATTTCCTGCGCCGCAAAACTTTCCGAGACGAAACAGGATCCTGTCCGGGATGAGTGTAGGCGTACTGGTGGTGGAGGCCAGCGAACACTCCGGCACGCGCGTGACGGCCCGCTGCGCGCTGGATCAGGGCCGGGATGTGTATGCTGTTCCCGGGAACGTGACGAACAAGGGTTCATGGACACCGAATCTGCTCATCAAGCAGGGAGCGCAGCTGACGGCCACCTGGGAAGA
>JAKBAG010000072.1 GCA_021809235.1 Acidobacteriota bacterium | reverse complement strand
ACGTACGGCGAAGACCCATTCCTGACCGCGCGCATGGGCGTCGCCTACGTGACAGGGCTGCAAGGCGACAATCCGAAATACTATCTGGCGATTGCCACGCCAAAGCACTTTGACGTGCATAGCGGACCGGAGCCGACTCGTCACTTTGCCGATGTCGACGTGAGTAAGCATGACGAGGTGGACACCTACGAGCCTGCCTTCCGCGCAGCTATCGTGGAGGGCAAGGCAGGTTCGATCATGTGCGCGTACAACGCCATCAACGGCCAGCCCGCGTGCGCGAACCAATACCTGCTTCAGGACCAACTGCGCGGTAAGTGGGGTTTCCAGGGTTACGTGGTCTCGGACTGCGATGCGGTCCGCGATGTCGCCGCCAACCATCGCTACCGTCCCACGCAGGCGCAGGGTGTGGCCATCTCTGTCATCCGCGGCATGGACAACGAGTGCGTCACCTTCACCTCGCGCTTCGGCGAGCCGGTGGACAAGGCGTACATCGATGCCGTGCAGCAGGGATATCTGCCGGAAAGCGATCTTGACACCGCGCTGATCCGCCTCTTTACTGCGCGCATCAAGCTGGGGATGTTTGATCCGCCGGCGATGGTGCCGTACACAAAGATCGATGAGAAGGAACTCGACAGCGCCGAGCATCGCGCCGAGGCGCTCAAACTCGCCAACGAGTCGATGGTACTTCTGAAGAACGATGGGGTGCTTCCACTCAACCCTGGCATCCGACGCATCGCCGTCGTTGGCCCGCTTGCCGACCAAACCCAGCCGCTGCTGGGCAACTACGCCGGCCAGCCAACTCATATTGTCTCCATCCTCGACGGACTCAAGGCGGAGTTTCCCAACGCGACCATCAGCTACGTACCAGGAACGCAATTCCTGCGTAGCGATGGAACTCCTGTGCCGGATTCGCTGCTGACCACTTCGGATGGCAAGCCTGGCCTGAAGGCCGACTACAACTCCGGCATGATGCGCGGACGTCCGGCACCGGGAACAACCTCAACTCCGATCACCAGCCGCACGGAGCCGAACGTCCATCTGACCTCAGGCAGTCTGCCCGTCGAGGTAGCCGGAAAAAAGAACTTCGGTGTGCATTGGACCGGATTCCTGACACCGAAAGCGTCCGGCGACTATAACCTCGGCCTTCGTTGCCTGGGTTTTGGAAGGCTAACCGTTGACGGTAAACAGGTGGCGGTAGCCTTTGGTCGCGACGGCCAGGCTGCAGCCAGCGTCGGTCATGTACATCTGGAAAAAGGACAGAAGGTCGCGCTTGACATCACCTACGGCAGCGCCAAAGGCAAGCCCAGCGCGGAACTGATCTGGGAAAAGACGATCAACACCCCATCGCCGGAAGCAATTGCCGCAGCCAGGAGCGCCGATGTAGTGATCGCCGTTGTGGGCATCACCAGCCGACTCGAAGGAGAAGAGATGCCGGTCAGCGAGCCGGGCTTCCTCGGTGGTGACCGCACCAGCATCGATCTTCCACAGCCGGAAGAAGATCTGGTGGAAGCCGTGGCGGCTACAGGCAAGCCGCTTGCTGTTGTCCTGATGAACGGTAGTGCTTTGGCCGTCAACTGGATCAATCAACATGCCAATGCCATTCTCGATGCCTGGTATCCGGGCGAAGAAGGTGGCACAGCCGTGGCCCAGACTCTGAGCGGCAAAAACAACCCCGCTGGGCGACTGCCGATCACCTTCTACACCGGCGTGAGCGAGTTGCCAAACTTTGAGGACTACGGCATGGCCAACCGGACCTACCGTTACTTCACCGGCAAGCCGCTTTATCCTTTCGGATATGGACTGAGCTACTCCAAATTCAGTTACAGCGGCCTCACTGTTCCTGCCAAAGCCGTAGCGGCCGGACAGCCCGTCGCCGTCGATGTGACGGTCACCAACATCAGCGCCGTTGCCGGCGATGAAGTCGTCCAGCTTTACCTGAAGTTTCCTTCCGTCAAGGGCGTGCCACGCATTGCCTTGCGTGGATTCAGGCGCATTCACCTTGCTCCAGGTGCGAGCCAGAAGGTTCACTTCAAACTGAAGCCGCGCGCTCTCGGCATGGTCGATGAGGAAGGCAATCCGATGATCGCTCAGGGAGAGTACACCGTAAGCATCGGTGGCGGTCAGCCAGATACCGGCGCGCCCAGCGTCAGTGGGCATTTCCAAATCCAGGGACAATTTGCATTGCCAGAGTAGTCCTTGAACTCAGGCCATGCCAAGCATGTAGGAATCGGCGGGGAGTGCAGGAACAGCCGTACTCCCTGGCCCTTTGGAGGAAATACAACTCTCAGAATGAGTCCAATAAAAGCGATGGAAATTGTTCTCGCGGCATGACGGCCAATACCTACTAGCGTAGCCGCCAGCGGACTGCTAGCCGTCCTCTTTTTCATTCAGTCGTATCGACTCGAGTTTGTCACTGCCTGAAGTGAGAGTTCCAACGGGCGCACCCGGCATCTTTGCGTGCCGCTGGCCTGCTCCACAGTCTTCTCGGCCAGTCGCATGGCTATCGGATTCACGCCAGAGATCAACAGTTTGCGGGCTTCGGAGTACTTCACTCGCGCATCCGCCAGGGAGAAATCCGGGGACTTTCCGAGCGCCACGTCTTGCGTTTGCCTGCGAAGTGGTTGTCCCAGCGCCAAAGCTGTCCGCCACCCGTCGTGAGCAGCAAATATAGTTTTCGACCGTCGGTGATTTTGTAGTTCTGGTCTTCGGGTTTGGATCGCTTGATTTGAATATATGACAGCGCCATTGTGTCCCAAAGAAACGCTACTGCCAGATGAAACAGCCAACTCCATCCCTCATACCGTCAAAATACCGCAGCCGGTACATGGAATGTAGTGGACGTGAAGGGAAAAGGTGGACCGAAAATCGAGAAACCTAGACATATATTTATGACTCTATGAAAGTTCCAGGTCGCTCTTGGACACTCTTGAAAGGTGTGCTGGCGGAGAGAGTGGGATTCGAACCCACGTTAGAGTTTCCCCTAAACACGCTTTCCAAGCGTGCGCCTTCAGCCACTCGGCCATCTCTCCAGAAATTCCTTGCTTATTCTAGCAGAGTCTTACGCGAGACTACTCCATGCCACGCGGTCCGCAACTTCCGGTGCAGATTTCCGGTTGGCGCCATCGAAACCCCTATTGAAATCGTTTACTTCAATGCGTGCCGTACGGTATAGTTCGTTTGCCCATCCGTCGGCCAAGCACTGCGCTGCGAATTCGCTTCCGCTTTGCCTCACCGGGCACATCCGTCATTTCAGGAGTCATCGCATGAGCAAGTGGACGCGTCGAGATCTTATTCGTACAAGCCTATGGACCGGAGCTGCCGCCGCAGCCGGTTCTGCATTTGGAACCACTGCTCTTGCCCGAGCATCGGAACTCTACAACAAGTTTGAAGCTTCGCCTGAGGCCGATGCTTCCGTAGCACCCCGGGAACGGCTACTCTTTGATTTTGGCTGGAAGTTTCATTTGGGTAACGCCTGGAACCCGGCCCAGGATCTGGACTTTGGCAATGATCAAGGCGACTTCGCAAAGACAGGCGCCTTCCGATTCGCCACTACCGCCTTCGACGACTCCTCCTGGCAATCTGTCAACCTTCCACATGACTGGGCCGTTGACCTGCCCTTTGTGTGGGATGATCTGCAGAAAGGTCATGGTTACAAGCCGCTTGGACGGCGTTATCCGGAAACCAGTGTCGGCTGGTACCGCCGCACCTTCGCCATCCCGGAAACCGACAAGGGCCGACGGGTGGTATTGGACTTTGACGGTGGCTTTCGCAGCGCGCTCGTCTTCGTCAACGGCGTGTTCGTCGGGCGCAACGATAACGGCTACGCTCCCTTCTCCTTTGACATCACCGATGACCTCATCTACGGCGGCGACAACGTGGTCGTCGTTCGCATGGATGCCAGCTTTGGCGATGGCTGGTTCTATGAGGGCGCAGGTCTCTACCGACACGTCTGGCTCTCCAAATACGATCCGCTGCACCTCGGTCAGTGGGAAAGTTTCGTACGCTCGGAGCTCAATGGCACTACCGCGCGCATCACCCTCGGAACTGTCGTCCTGAACTCCAGCGGCAGTGCGCAGTCCGCAAGCGTTCGCTGGAAGATTCTCGATGCCGCTGGCAACACCGTGGCCACCGCAGAAGCTCCGGCTCAGACGGTCGCACCCGATGGCAGCGCTACATACTCGGCGACTGCCACGATTGCCCATGCGCAGCTCTGGTCGCTTGAGTCCCCTACCATGTACTCAGCCATTGTCACTGTTGAAAGCGGCGGTGCTGTCCGGGATGGTGAGCGTGTCGGCTTTGGTGTGCGTACCGTGCGCTTTGATGCGAACGAGGGCTTCTTTCTCAACGGCAAAAACATGAAAATCAAGGGCACCTGCAACCATCAGGATCATGCCGGCGTCGGTGCCGCACTTCCGGATCGCCTGCAGTGGTACCGGCTAGCCATCCTGCAGCAGATGGGCGGCAACGCCGTACGTACCTCGCACAATATGCCCACACCCGAGTGGGTAGAGGCCTGCAATCGTATGGGCATGATGATGCTTTGCGAAACCCGCCAGATGAACTCCAACCCCGAGGGTCTGGCCCAGTTGGAGACCATGATCAAGCGCTACAGAAACTCGCCTGCCATCATTCTTTGGTCTATGGGCAACGAAGAGTGGATTCTGCAGACACAATCCTACGGCCGCCAGATCGTGGAGACCATGGTACGCCGCTCGCATGAACTGGATCCCACACGGCTGTGTACAGCAGCCGTAAACGGCAAGTTTGCTGACAAAATCATGGACTCGGGCTCCGCCGCCGCACTCGACGTCGAGGGCTTCAACTACAACCTCGGCTCGATTGACAAGTATCACGCTGACCATCCCAACAAACCCACCGTTGGCACCGAGACCGCAAGCACTGTTTCTACCCGTGGCATCTACGTTACCGATCCTAAACGCAACTGGGTCAGCGCCTATGACGTCAACGTCACAGCCTGGAGCGAAACGGCCCAGCAGTGGTGGAGCTTCTACGACGAGCGACCCTGGCTCCCAGGAGGCTTTGCCTGGACCGGCTTTGACTACCGCGGCGAGCCCACTCCCTACGGATGGCCCAGCATCAGCTCGCAGTTCGGCATCGTTGACATGTGCGGCTTCCCCAAGGACAACTTCTTCTACTACAAAGCCTGGTGGGGTAATCAGCCAGTCCTGCACCTGTTCCCTCACTGGAACTGGGAGGGCCGCGAGCACGAAGCCATCGACGTCTGGGTCCACTCCAATCTAGATGAAGTCGAACTCTTCCTCAACGGAACAAGCCAGGGGAGCCACAAGGTCCCCAAAAACGGCCACGTGCAGTGGTCCGTCAAGTACGCACCCGGAACCATCGAAGCCCGTGGTACCCGTAACGGCAAGGTCGTACTCACGGACAAGCGCGAAACCACCGGCGATCCTGTCGCAATTCGCCTCACAGCCGACAGGACCAGCATCCTGGCCGACGGCGAAGATCTCGCCATTCTCAAGGTCGAAGCTGTCGACGCCAAGGGGCGTCCCGTGCCCACCGCCACTAACCGCATTGCCTTCAATGTCACCGGTGCCGGGCGGCTCATCGGTGTAGGCAATGGTGATCCCAACTGCCAGGAAAGTGACAAGGAGCCGCGTCGCAGTCTCTTCAGCGGACTGGCTCAGGTGATTCTCCAGTCCACCCAGAAGCCCGGTGAAATCCACATCGAGGCCACCAAGGATGGATGGGACGGCCCAGAACTGACTCCAGCCAAACTCGTCATCACCACCCAGTCCACCACCCTGCGCCCCCAGGTACCGATCGTGCGCAGCCGCCCAAGCTGACGTCTGTCTCCCCAGCTGCGGGAAGATGAAGCCAATCTCAGGTCAAACCCCAGAAAGCCCATGCGGATCGTATCCCGCATGGGCTTTCTGCCTGCTTGCACGATGAATACAGAACAGTTCCCGTCATTCTCCGGAACGATGAACACTTGTCGGGTGTACTTGCACGGAGTAAGTCTGCGCAAAATACAGAGGCGAACAGGTCAGTATTCCGGTATCCACGCCCAGGCCATACCGTCCGGATCATTGCCTGCGCGTATACGTGCCACCACCTGAAGACGCTGCAAGTCCAGCACCGCAACGGTGTTATCCGGCGAGCAGGCAACGAAGGCCCGCTGCCCATCCGGCTGGATCAAAATCCCCTCGGCCGCAGTTCCCACCGGAATCCGATCGGCGATCCGACGGCTACGAACATCCATCACCGTCAGATTCCCTGAATTCAGCCGTGAGACCAGCGCATATCGGCCATCCGGGGTGAAGCGCAGCCGATTGGCCCGCGTCAGCCCCAGATGAAGCGTATCCACTACGCGCAGCGCAGCCGTATCCACAATGGAGAGGGAGCCATCCACAGCATTAGCCGTCCAAAGCTCGCGCCCATCCGGCGTCAGGTCAAAGCCTTCATCACCAGCACCCACTGGAATCACAGTCTGATGCCATTGCTCGATCGGCGGCTGCGGATGGTAGCCCGGCGGCGGGGCAAACCCCGGCGGAGGAGCACCGGGAATCTGCAGGGAGCGATCCAGAATGCTCAGCGTACCGGAGTTCACATTCGTTGCAAAAATTCGTCTCCCATCCGACATCACCCGAAGCATATGCGTGCGATCCTGCCCCGTGCCCACGATTCGGTCAACGCTACGGCTGGCTGGGTTATAGCGGCCTATAGCCTTCGCACCTTCCGCTGTAAACCAGATTTTCTGCCCCTGTACGGCAAGTCCATGGGGACCGGTCAGTGCACCTAGTTCCACCGCCGGCAACGCCTTGCGATGCACCAGGTCCACAACGGAAAGCGTATGGTAGCGCCCGAAACCATAGTCGGAAACATAGGCAAAACGCCCATCCGGTGTGGCCACCACTTCATGCGGATCGGCTCCCACGGGAACGCTCGCCATCACCTGCAGAGTGGCGGGATCCACCAGTGAAAGTGTTCTTGCAGTCTTGCTCAGAATCAGCAGTGTTGGTCTGCCTTTGGGGTAGGATTGTGCCCGAGCGAGAGTTCCCAGCAGCAGTAAAACTGCAACCGTACCCAACAGCCGTGCTGTCCACTCAATCCGGTTTGCCAGTCCCAGCCTGGACTCAGCCACGGGAGTCCTTGCCCTTGTCACGCGGCGCACGATAGGCATCCAGCATCGCATTGGCCGTGCGTACCACGCGGGTCGCAATCCGCGCCGGACGGAGCACTGCAGACTCCACAGCCAACGCTGCAGCCTGCACGGAATCCAGCCCTGCAGCCAGCATGCCATCCATCCGCACCGTCTGGCGATGTACCCGATCCAGAATATCGGCCAGATTGGAGCGCAACTCAGCTGTTTCTGTGCGGATGCCTTCCGTCAACTCCAACATGTTCGTGGTGGCGGTCAGCAACTGCGGCGTGGCTCGTTCCACCAGGTCACGCGTAGACTGGATCAGCGGCACCACCGTAGCACGAAAATCCTCGGTCACCGTCACGGCAGAGCGCGCTGCCCGGGTGATCGAAATCAGGATACCCAGCAGCACACAGGCCTGCAGTAAAACCGCAATGCCGGTGAATGCGACGAAAACGATAAGAAGCGTTTCAGTATTCCATTGCATGGCGTACTCGCGCTGCAGTGAGCGGCAGGCTGGACCTGCCGCTCACAATGCTTTCTTAGGACTCGGAGGATTCTGCGGTGGACTGGTAGGCCTGTCGGCCTGCCTCCACCGCTGCCGTGATACGTGTGCTTTGATCGCTGACAAAGTTCTTGCCCTTGTCCACGAACTCCTCCCACTGGGCACGACCCTGGGCAACTACTTCCTTGCCCCGGTGACCATAATCGCTGGCATAACTCTTGCCGCGTTCCACAAATGTGCCCACCTGTTCGGCTGCTTCCCGGGCCCGTGTGCGTAGCAGTTCCGAGCCTTCCTTTGCCGATGAGGCAAGGGATTCACGGGTTTCGCGACCGCTCTTCGGTGCGTACAACACTCCGATCAATGCTCCAAGTCCAATGCCGGCTACGAACCAGCCAAGGGACGCGTTTTGATTGTCTGAAGCCATGAGGGAACTCCTTTCCGGTGAAAAAAGCAATGGCTGCCATCGTCTGCACCCGATGTGCGGGCGTGGCGCCCAGACCAGTATCATCCAGTGTAGCCGAGGCTCTAGGCTTTCGCCACCACACAGAGTTGGAAACAGTGGCGAAAAGCGGCAATCGGCAGGGCGGGTTCCCACTTCTGGGGTGTACGGCACAGGCTCTACACTGGATAAGTGCCTGTATTCCCTTCCCTCACCCAATATGCGCATGCCTGGCGCGCCCTACGGCACCGCAACTTCAGACTCTTCTTCAGCGGACAAAGCATTTCGCTCATCGGCACATGGATGACCCGAGTCGCCACGGCCTGGCTCGTCTATCGCCTCACGCACTCAGCCATTTTGCTGGGAACCATCAGCTTTGCTGGCCAGATACCCACCTTTCTCCTGGCACCCTTTGCCGGTGTCGCCGTCGATCGCATGGACCGCAGGCTCGTCCTGATTGCCACACAGGTAGCCTCCATGCTGCAGTCTCTGCTGCTGGCCGTTCTTACCCTCAGCCATCGCATCACAATTCACGAACTGCTGGTGCTCAGCGCCGTACAGGGGGTGGTGAATGCCTTTGACATGCCCGGAAGACAGTCTTTCATGGTCCAGATGGTTGAACGCCGCGAAGATCTCTCCAACGCCATTGCCATCAATTCCAGCATGGTCAACTTCGCCCGCCTGCTCGGACCCGCCCTGGCAGGAATCATTATTGCCGCCACCGGCGAGGGCTGGTGCTTTTTCATGGACGGCGTCAGCTACATTGCCGTCGTGGCTTCGCTGATGGCTATGCGCGTCCATCCCTCCCACCGCAAGGCTGCCCAGGAGCGTGCCCGCGAACCCATGTTCCGCCAGCTAGCTGATGGCTGGAACTATGTCAGCAGCTTTGTCCCCATCCGCACCATTCTGTTGCTGTTTGCCATCGTCAGCCTGATGGGCTGGCCCTTTACCGTCCTCATGCCTATCTTTGCCGCGCAGGTGCTGCATGGCGGCGCGCACACGCTGGGCTTTCTCATGGGAGCCACCGGAGTCGGTGCGCTCATCTCCGGCATTTCTCTGGTGCTACGCAAATCCGTCCGCGGCCTGGTGCGGATGATTCCACTGGCCGCAGCCATCTTTGGTGCCGGTTTGGTTGGCTTCGGACTCTCCCACGTTCTCTGGCTCTCCATGCTGCTGCAGCTGGTTGTAGGCTTTGGCATGATGCAGGGACTCACCTGCAGCAACACGATCATCCAAACCATCGTTCCGGAGGACCGTCGTGGCCGGGTCATGAGCTATTACACGGTAGCCTTTGTCGGTATGGCGCCCTTTGGCAGCCTTCTGGCTGGCACCCTTGCCCATGCCATCGGTGCCCAGGCTACGGTCATGGTCAGCGGCGTGGCCTGCCTGCTGGGTGCTGCCTGGTTCTGGAGCCGCATGCCTCAGCTACGTCAGCTTCTCCGGCCTATCTATCAGCAGCTTGGCATTTTGCCGGCTGCCGCGTCGTTGCCGGATCAGGAACCGGCTGCGGGGTAACCCTTCACTCCACCGATACGCTATCCTGTGCGTAAGCGTCTGACCGCCCGATCCATCGGAAAGCGAGAGCATGCCCAGCGTCCTCTTCACGGAAAATATCGACAAAGCCGTCCGTCGATGGCTTATGACCGTTCAGGACTACGCGATCTTCTGCGCCGCGTCGCTGGCAAATCTCTTTCGAACCCCGCGCTACTGGGCAGACACGCTCATCCAGGCCGATCTGATCGGCGTCGGCTCCATCCCCATTGTCGTGCTCACCGGATTCTTTACCGGAGGTGTACTCGCCCTGCAATCGGCCGCCTCGCTGGCACAGTTCGGCGCACAGACATATACCGGGCGCTTTGTCTCCCTCTCTATGTTTCGCGAACTGGCTCCCGTGCTCACAGGCCTCATGGTATCCGGCAGAAACGCCTCCGGCATGGCCTCCGAGCTGGGTTCCATGGTCGTCACCGAGCAGATGGACGCCATGCGTGCCCTCGGCACTGACCCCATGAAGAAGCTCGTCACTCCGCGCGTCATTGCCACCGTCATGGCTCTGTTTCTGCTCACCATCATCGCAGACACGCTAGGCACCATCGGAGGCTCCGTCGTAGCCGTTTTCATCTCCCACCTCAATGGTGCGCAGTACTTCTCCAGCGCCTATCAGGCGCTGGCTTACACCGACATTGTGCAGGGCCTTACCAAACCGGTAGTCTTCGGATTCATTCTGGCCACCGTCGGCTGCTACAAGGGCATGCGCACCACCGGTGGCACCCAGGGAGTTGGCAGGGCCACCACGCAGGCTGTTGTCATCGCCTCGGTTCTCATCATCTTTTCGGACTTTCTCATCAGCCGCGTCATGCTTTGGATCTTCCCGCCGCTTTAGGGCTTGAACCGCATCCGGCAGCGAAACCAATCATCAGGAGCGACACCCTCTCATGAATGGATTGGCAGAGACCATCCTCGAGCCCCAGGCCCAGCCCAACTGCGAGCCGGAGTCTCCGCTCTGCTTCCGCAACGTTTGCCTGCGCTTTGGTCCGCGTGTGCTGCTGGACAGGATTTCCTTCTCGCTTGGCAAGGGAGAAACCCGCATTCTGTTGGGGCTGGCCGGCATGGGCAAAAGCGTTCTACTCAAGCTGGCTAATGGCCTGATGAAGCCAGATAGCGGCGAGATCTTCCTTTTCGGCCAGGAGATTACATCCATGCGCGAGCAAGAACTGCTGCCCCTTCGGCGGCGTACCGGCATGGTCTTTCAGGAAAGCGCGCTCTTTGACTCCCTCACCGTGCGGGATAATGTCGCCTGGCAGCTGATGGAGCGCAAAATGACAGAGGCCGTCATTGATCGCAGGGTGCATCAAGCGCTCACCTTCGTCGATCTCGATCAAGCCTTCGCCCAATATCCGCCTAGCCTCTCCGGTGGCATGCGCCGCCGCGTCTCCATTGCCCGCGCCATTATTGATAAGCCCGACCTGATCCTCTACGACTCGCCCACCGGCGGCCTGGACCCGGTGACCTCTCATACGATTAACGAACTCGTCGTCAAGGAGCGCGACGTCTACAAAACGGCCTCCATCCTGGTCACCCACCGCCTGCAGGATGCATTCACCATGGTCACCCACCGCTTTGATCCTGAGGCCAACGCGCTCGTCCCGCTGCCGCACGGCACCTTCGATCCCAACACCCGCTTCATGGTTCTCCATGAAAGCCATCTGCTCTTTGACGGCACCACAGAAGATCTGCTCCGCAGTCAGGATCCGTTCCTGCAGGAGTTGCTGGCCTGAGGGCCACAGCCAGGAATCCTCCATGCAGCCCACCGATCCCAGTAACCCCGCAAAGCCCATCCAGCAGTCGCACCCAGCTCCCACCGAACGGCTTCTTTTCCGCACTTGGGTACTGGCAGACCGCGACCTTGCCCGCTCGCTCTGGACCGACCCGCAGGTCATGCGACATATGGGCGGCGCAGCCTCCCCGGAAGCAGCAGACAATCGTCTGCTGCAGGAGATGGAGCGGCAGGCCCGGCTTGGCTTCCAATACTGGCCCATCTTTCTGCGCCACACGGGCCAGTTCGCCGGATGCGCCGGCCTGCGCTGCTTCCACCCGGAGTCTGCTGGGCGAGAGATGCACAAGGAGATGGAGGTCGGCGTCCACCTGGCCCATACGTGCTGGAGCCAGCGACTTGGCGAGGAAGCGGCATGCGCCGTCATTGATTACGCCTTTGGGGTGCTTGGTGTGGAGTCGCTGATGGCAGGTCATGGGCCCGCGCACAGCGACTCTCAGGCGCTCATCCTCAGGCTCGGCTTTGTCTACGCGCAGCATGTGGTCTGGGGTCCGCTACAGGCGCTGCATCCTTTCTATCGGCTTCGGCGAGGTGACCATCTCCTCCGCTGCAACGACTCCAGTCCGGACCGTCCCGCAGTCTTGTAGCCGGACGAAAAACCGTGCTTCCCGACCGCAGGCTGAACCTGCTAGCGTGGAGAAGTTGCGCGACATGTCGCCG
>JAKBAG010000071.1 GCA_021809235.1 Acidobacteriota bacterium | reverse complement strand
CGTATTGAATTCCTTCCGGTGCGTTGACCGGCATCGAGAGAACCGTTTGCCCGCGAAAGCCGATCACCTCGGCCAGATGCCGACTGCCCTGCCGATCCACAATCGAGCAAAGCTGTCCCACCGAACAAATGGGACCAGCCGATTCAATCGTCTGCCCAATCGCCTGAAGGACCTGACCGCGCCAGCGCCAGGGCTGCAGCCGTCGCAGCCGATGGTGGTATCCGGAGAGCTGTCCCAGTGGCGTCATCGCGGATTCCCAGCCATTTCTGTCGATGCGGGATCGACCATGGACTCGTCCCCAAAGGCCGCAGGCTCCGCCGAAGCCGGCCGTGCCCCCGCACTCTCGGGAGCGGCACGCTGGGGCAGGCGATCAAAGAAACCGCGTTCAATCTCACGCAGCTGCTCATGCAGACTCAGGTCCGCCCCGCCAAACTCCGTCTGAATGCGGCACTCGCCCAGCTCCATCCGTGCATCGCCAATCACCTCCGGACGCAGCCGCAACCCCGGAGTCAGCCGCAGCGACTCCTCCCACAGCACGCGATCTGCCTCGGGCACAATCAGGCGCACGGCCGTCGACTCCCCCAGCTGCCCCAGGGCCACGCGCACGGCACCAGACAGCAGCAGCGGATCCATCTGCGCCTCCCGGCGAAGAATCCGCGCTGCAATCGCCAGCGCCAGTCGCACAGCCTCCTGCTCCAGCTCGTGGAAGTAGCGTTCGCGCTCCACGGAAAATGCCTCCAGGGCGCCGATCACCTGCTGCTGCGCCGTCTGCTGCAGCTTCTGCGCGGCATCCTGATCCTGCAAGGCCAGCTCCTCCTGCGCCTGTTGCCAGCCCTCTTCCCTGCCCTGCGCGTGGCCCGCCTGCCAGCCCTGGTGCCAGAGAGCGCTGCTCTCCGGCGCTTCGTTCCCTGCTTCGTTCTGCTCTTCGACCGACTGTCCGCCAACATCCGGACGCGCTCGATCCGCGGATACCGCCTGCGGCTCACCGGTCGGAACAGCGATGGAAAGAAAGCCAGGGAAAACAGCCGCCAGTTGCGCGGCAGCCCGCTCCAGTTCTCCTTCGGTCGTCAGCACCGGACCTGCGACCTGCGTCTCCGGATCCAATCCCTGCTCCAATGGCTGCCGCTCGTACAGATAGTCCTCGATGCGGAGGGATTCAACCTGCGGCGAGCCTGCCGCCGCTGACGACGCTGTACCGATTGCCGTTCGTCCTGCCTGTGTGGATCGTTGCATGCACCGTCCTCAAAGTCTGCGCTGGTTGCCCCGGGATTCCCTGCCCGATCAGGCCATCATCTCGTCGCCGGCTTCCATCTTCAGAATGATCTTGCCTTCTGCCTCCAGTCGACGCGCCAGATTCAGAATCTCCTGCTGCGCTGCAGCCACCTCGCGGGATCGCACCGGGCCCAAAACTTCCATATCCTCCTTCAGCATCTCGACAGCGCGCGAACTCATGGCCTTGAAGACCTGGGCACGCAATTCCTCATTGGCTCCCCGCAGGGCTAGCGCGAGCTGCTTCTTGTCCACGCCGGACACAATCTCGCGGATGCTGGCTGCGGGAACCGCAATCAGGTCGTCAAAGGTGAACATCAGATTCCGAATATTCAATGCCAGCTCCGGATCACTCTCCTCCAGTACCTCCAGAATGTGCTTGGCCTCCTCGGCATTCTGTCGGTTCAACAGATCGGCAACGGCTTTAAATCCGGAGTAGCTCTTGCGCTTGTTGTCGCCCACGTTCTCCAGACGGCGATGGAGGATCAATGCAACTTTCTGCGCCATCTCCGGCGAGAACTGGCGCATCTCCGCCAATCGGCGCACGGCCACCACCTTGCGCTCCTCGCTCAGGTTATCCAGCACCAGCGAGGCCCGCCGCGGGTCCAGATGCGCCAGCACCAGCGCGATCGTCTGCGGATGCTCGGCCTCCAGCAGTTTGCCCAGCTGCAACGGATCGGTCTTCTGCAGCTTGGCCAGATTCCCCTGGCTAGCCTCCTGCGCGCGTCGCACCAGCGACATCAGATCTGTGGCACGCTGCTTGCCGAAGGCATCCTCCAGCAATCGTGACGCATAGTCCACGCCACCATGCATCATGACCTGCTGGGTCTCCAGCAGCTCCCAGAACTCCTCGACAATCTCAGCCGAAAGCTCTGGAGGAATCCCGCGCAGATCGGCCAGCTCTTCGGTAATACGCTGCACGTCTGCTTCAGGAAGCGAGCGCAGTATCTCACTGGCAATATTCTCGCCAACGGCCACCATCAGAATCGCGGCCTTGCGAGCGCCTCCAATGGAAGCTGCCATCTTACGTCGAGCTGCGATGTCCGTACCCAGATCTGCCACGTTCCCTCAGTCACTTTCTTTCAGGTGTATCTGCCGGAGAAAGCTCCGGCCCCAACCATTCCACATTTCCGCCCTCAATCCGAATGAATCCAGCTCTGCAACAGCCTGGAGCTTTGGGTCGGATTCTGCTTCAACTGCTCGCTGACCTGATCAAAGACCTGCTGGGCACGCAGCCTCTCCGGATCCAACTCCGGAAGTTCCTTGGCCAGCAGTGGCGGACTAATGCCGTCGCCAAGCTGCGCCGGAGCGCCGTTTGCCGCAACCTTGGCCTTCGGAGTCCGCAAAGCCGGACGAATTCCCAGCAGAATCAGCAGCGCCAGAGCCACCAGCAGCGTGCCATACTTCAACACCAGCGGAGACTGCTCGGCCATCTGCAGGATGCGCTGCGGAGCCGAAACGGCAACGACACCCTGATTGCCCTCAAACGGCAGATTCTCCACCGTCACCAGATCCCCACGGCTTGGATCAAAACCCACCGCCGCCTGTGCCAGCGCCGTCAGGTTCTGCATCTCGGCAGCGCTCAGATGCTGCCAGACAGCAGGCGATTTGCCGTTGGCAGCATGCAGCAGCCTGTCGTTGACCAGAATGGCAGCCGTAATCCGTCGCAGATGCCCGGGCTGTTCCAGCGTATGCAGAATCTTGTGCGAGGCAGCATAGGTGCCGCTTTCGGTCTTGGCCGTCTCCGGCTGCGTCTGCTGCGGAGGATACACCGGCTTGGGCTGGGAGTTCGGCGCATTCGAGGCCGTTCCTGGAACGCCGGCTGCAATCGGCTGCGGGCCGGTGCTTTGCTCGGTGCGCTGCATCGAAAGGGCCACCGTCTGATTGGGATCGTAGGTTTCGTCAGTCTCTTCGGTCGTCTTCGGGTTGTAATCGACCGTCACCGAGGCACGCACATTGCCCGCGCCAACTACCGGCTCGAGCGTATCCAGCAGCTTGGCCTCCAGCGCCTCCTCGGTTCCCAGTCGCACCTGCTCGCCGGTCTTGGGACCAAGCGGCAAGTGTCCGCTGGCATCGACCAGCACCACCTGCGCCGGGGTAAGCCCATCCACGGCCGAAGCCACCAGATTGCGGATGGAATCGTCCTCCCCGTCTGCAAGATGACCATGACGCAACGTCAGCACCACGGAGGCCTTCGCCGGTCGATCCTGGTCCCGAAACAGGGAGTCATGCGGAAGCACCAGATGCACGCGAGCGGCCTGCACATCGGCCAGTGTGGCGATCGTATGCTCCAACTCCCCTTCCAGCGCACGCTGATAGTTCACCCGCTCATCAAACTCCGAACCTACCCAGTTGGGCTTGTCGAAGAGCTCAAAGCCCATGCGGCCACTGTGCGGACCGCCTTTGGCCGCCGTGGCCAGCCTTGCCTTGTCCAGGTCGGAGGCCGGGACGCGAATCGTCGTGCCCCCGGCGGCAAGATCAAAGGGAATCTGGGACTGGGTCAGAATCTGCGCCATCCCCCGCGCATCGTCGGCATCCATGCCGGCGTAGAGAATACGCCAGTCGGTCCGTGTGGCAAACCAGACCATGGTCGCGAGCACGGCCACCACCAGCGCTGCACCCACCGTCAACCGCGTCCTCTGCTGAGGCTCCATGGCCGCCCATCGCTCGGTGGCCTGCCCCCATCCGGCCTGCGCCCGCGACAATACACCGGCCGCCTGGCCGCCATTCTCCCCTGTCGCCCCAGGCTGCAGCGGTGCGGCGGGAATCTGGCCCGGACTACGATCGATCTGTGCGCCTGCTGCCATGCCTATACTCTGCTTCCTCTCCAACCCTGCCTTGGGTTTGCCGGACAAATACCGTCGTTCTCCTGCGAAGCCGACGTGTCGAACTTAAAACTGCATCCCCATCACCTGCTGATAGGCCGACAGCGCCTTGTCCCGAACCGCGACAGCCATGTCAAAGCCCATCTCGGCCTTCTCGGTAGCAATCATCGCCTGATGCACGTCCACTCCCTTGCCCGAGATCAGACCTTCAATCGAGCTGCGCGCTGCCCGCTCCAGCTGATTCACCTGCTGCACAGACTGCACCAGCAGATCGGAGAACGGCGCACTGCCTCCGGCCGGAGCCAAAGCAGAGACAAAGGGATCCATGGCCAAGCCCGCAGGCGCCAGCACGGAAGACGAACTCTGCGCCATACCCAGGGCATCCGTCATCGACGACGAAAATGACGACGCAGCTTCGCTGCCGCCCCATGGGCTGGCAGATAAGCTTGCAGACGGGCTGACGGCATCGAGCGCCGCTCCGAAGGGGCTGAGTGCGGTCTGCCCGGCTGAGGACGGCGACAGTGCTGTAAGGCTGGCGGCAAATGCGGAAAGCATCCAAACTCCTTATACGGTTTGCGCCGGTATGGCTTCGGCGAAATGTTGCGGAACACAGCTTCTCCCTATCGGTTCGAGGAGCCCTCCGGCTGTGCTATCGCACGATGTCCAGCGAGGAGGTAATCATGGACTTCTCGGCCTGCACGGCCGAGACATTCAATCCGTAGGAGCGCGTTGCTCCCATCAGATCCACCATCTCGGTCAGTGGATTGATATCCGGATAGGAGACATAGCCCTGCGCATCGGCATCCGGGTGCCCGGGATCATAGCGTCGCAGCGGCGGTGCCGTATCCTGCACCACTGCCGCCACCTGGACGCCGGGAGCAACCGGCGATGCCCCGGGCAGCGGGATCATCATGGTCGGCGAGGCAGCTGCCGACTGCAACGCAGCCAGCTGCGTTGCCGGATCCAGTTGCGTCGACAGCGCTCCGGCAAAGTTCTGCGCAGAACCAGCGGAGAAGACCACATGCTGCCGGTGATACGGCGTACCGTCGGCCGTGCGCGTCGTTTCGGCGTTGGCCATGTTGGCCGCTACAACCTCGGCACGCATTCGCTCGGCCTCAAGTGCCGAACTGGAGATATCCATCATTCCGAAGAGATTCATCTGCATCCTCCCTGACCGCTCATTCCACCCGCCATACAGCCCTGTCCGTGTGTCGCGCGCACGCCTACTCCTGACTTGTTACTTGGCGTGGATGGCGTTGAAGACACGCGTATACTCCCGCCGCAGCAGAGCCACGCCGGTCTTGTATCGCAGCTGAGCCTCGGCCATCTGCATCGACTCACGATCCATCGAGACATCATTGCCATCCGGACGCACGACCAGCCCGCCAACCGGGCGAATCCGCGGCTCGACGGCCTGCTGCCCACCTTCGGCAAGCGCCTCCTGCATCGCGGCATCAAAGTCCATCCCCACGGTGCGATACCCCGGAGTATCGATATTGGCCATGTTGGCAGCCGTAATCTGGATCTGGCGCGTGCTCAGATCCAGATACCGCGTCAGCTCATCGCTCAATGTTGTTTCCAGTTGCATGGAAAACCTCCTCACCGTTTCACGTGCAATTTTGTGTCCACCTGAGAAGACTCACAACAGAGTTTTCTAAGAGTTCTCCGACCGTATGCCGGCGTCGCACCAGCTGCCGGAGGCAATGCTGCAACACCTTGCGGTCAGAGCAAGGCTGCGTCGCCGCTGCGGGTCCCAGCAAAGGCAGCCGGGGCAAAGCTGCCCTCCAGCCCTTCGGCCTCGCCTGGCTCATCGCCAAACTCAATCTCCGTGGCGCGAATCAGCGGCGAGTCGCCGGCCAGAATCGCAGCGCGCTCCAGCACATGCTCCAGCTCGCGCACATTGCCCGGCCAGGAATGCAGCATCAGCCGCTCCATGGCCTCCGGTGCAATCCGCTTGACCGGCATGCGCTCGCCGAGCCGCTCCAGCAGCACCTCCACCAGTTGGGGAATATCCTGCCGGTGGGCTGCCAGCGCGGGCGTGCGGATCAGGAAGACCGCCAGGCGATGGTAGAGATCGGCCCGGAACCGTGCCGCACTCACATCGGCCGCCAGGCGCTGATGCGTTGCCGCCAGAATCCGCACATCCACACGCACAGTCGTGTTTTCGCCCACCCGCTGCAGCTCGCCACACTCCAGAAAGCGCAGCAGCTTGGCCTGCAACGCCAGCGGCATCTCGCCGATCTCGTCGAGAAACAATGTTCCCCCGTCGGCGGACTCAATCCGTCCGGTTCGCCCCTGCACAGCACCGGTAAAGGCGCCCCGCGTGTGGCCAAAGAGCTCGGCCTCAAGCAGCGCTTCCGGAATGGCCGCACAGTTGATGGCCACAAACGGCTTGGCGGCGCGTTCGGAGAGCCGGTGCAGCAGCTCGGCCACCCGCTCCTTGCCCGTTCCGGTCGGCCCTTCGATCAGCACCGGCGTGCGGTGCCGTGCCACGAGCCGGATACGACGGCTGACCTCCAGCATGACCGGGGCGCGGCCGATCAGGCCCGGCAGCGGCTCCAGACGGGCCGACTGCTGCGCGGCGTTCCCCTGCGTTCTTTCCTCTGTCTGGGCGCGCAGGACTTCGCCTGTCTTACGCTTCAGTGGCTCCGCGGCAGGAACCTGCTTCACGGGGGTGCGCGTCCCAGACTGCAGCGCGGTGTCGGCCTCCTCCAGCGCAGGCGCCGCATTCCAGATGGCCGTATCCGAGGCCGTGCTGCGCCGGATGGCGAACAGCAACTCCTGGCGGTAGCTACTCCGAGGCGCCCCGTCAATCTGGCTGCCGTCGGTATGCAGCAAATCGGCCCGCGGATGCTGCTGACGAAGCTCGCGCAGAAACTCGCTCATCTCCAGGTCCGGAAGCCAGGCATCGACCAGAACCGCTTCCACCGGCGTCTCCGATGCCTGTCCCCAGGCAGCCGCGCCACAATCGGCCTCCAACACCCGCCAGCGCAGCTCTTCGAGCGTTGCCGCCAGTTGCCGACGCTGACCGGCATCCGGGCTGACCACCAGTACGGTGCGCGCACGAAGATTCCGCTGATGCAGCGGGGAGACGGAGGGACGGGAAAACAAAGGGGAAGCGGACATAGGGCGACTCCTGCTTGGGATCAGTTCATTCATATCTAGCCATCCCGAAACGGCTTCCGTGAGACACGGCAGACACCGAGTCAGTTCTGCAAGGGCAGCGGAAGCCCACCGGGACCGGTTGCAACCTCCGCCTGGGCGGCGACACCCGGCAGCGGAAGCCGCAGTTCCGCCTCGGAGGGAACCAGATATCCCCGGCCCCGCACCGTACGCACCAGAAAGCCCGGAGGCGGATCCTTGAGCTTGCGCCGCAGATAGTTGATATAGACATCGACGATGTTCGTCGTCTGCGCCGGCTCCATATTCCAGACCGCATCGAGCAGCTCCACGCGGGAGATGCATTCGCCACGGCGCAGCATCAGGTACTCCAGCAGGGCAAATTCCTTGTTCGTCAGCGGAATGGTCGCTCCACCCCGACGAGCGGTGTGCTCCATCCGATCCAGTTCCAGATCGCCCACCCGAAGCATCAGCCTCGCCTCGCGTTTGCGGCGCAGCAGTGCCCGGCAGCGGGCGCGCAGCTCATGCAGGCTGAAGGGCTTGATCATGAAGTCGTCGGCACCCAGATCGAGACAGCGAATCCGCGTCTCTACCTCCTGCCGCGCCGTCAGCACGAGCACCGGAAGTTCAGCATCGTGGACGCGCATCTCCGCCAGCACCTGCTCGCCATCCTTGCGCGGCAGATTCAGGTCAAGGATGGTCAGATCCGGCATCTCCTCCTGATAGGCGGCCACGGCTTCCATGCCGTCGGCGGCCCAACGGACGCGATGGCCGTCGGCCTCCAGACCCCGGGTGAGAAAGAGCGCCAATGCGCGGTCATCCTCGGCTACAAGCAGCTTCATCGCTATCATCCCTCCGCGGAAAAAACCGGCTGTGTTCGGAAGTGGAGCAGCCGTTCCGCTATCCACGTTCCTACCTTCCCGCGTTGCGAGGGGATACTCAAGAAAAAAGCAGGGCTGCCGAGGGTCGGATTCCGTGAATGGGAGGCAGTGGGTGAGAATTCCCAAATCGTTGCCTGTACGCATGCCAACCACAGCTTCCAACCGTTTCCTGCAACTGCGTCGTTCCCCCACCCATCCCAGGCTCGAAACTCTTCGGAGCTGATTCGCGACTCTCTGGATTCCCTTTTCTGCACCGACAGAAACAATCCCATGCGCACTTCGCTTTTTTTTCGCTATAATGCGCCCATGGCTATCACGCGCAGACAGAAAGAAGTTCTGGACTTTCTGCAGAACTTTGTCGTGGAAAACGGCTACTCTCCCTCGTTTGAAGAGATCGCCTCCGGGCTGGGTTTACGGTCGGTGGCAACGGTGCACAAACACATCAGCAACCTGGAGCGCAAAGGCCTGCTGGACCGGGAGCGCAACCGCAGTCGCTCCATTGACCTGGTGCCGGAAGGAGCGCGCGTGAGGACCGGCCAGCAGGTTCCGCTGCTGGGCCGGATTGCCGCCGGTCTGCCGGTGGAAACGACCCAGGCAGCCGAATCCATCTCGCTGCAGGATGTGGTGGGCAACCGCGATGTCTTTGCTTTGGAAGTGCGCGGCGACTCCATGCGGGATGAGCATATTCTCAGCGGAGATTACGTCTTTGTGGAGAGGACGCGTACGGCTAGACCCGGTGAGATTGTGGTCGCGCTGGTCCGCGGTGCGGAGACCACCCTGAAGCGTTTCTATCCAGAGGGCAACAGCATTCGCCTGCAACCGGCGAATACCGAGATGGCGCCCATTCTGGTTCCTGCAGCCCAGGTCGCGATTCAGGGCCGCGTTCTCGGTGTTCTGCGACGCTATCGATAAGCACGCGCGTGAATTTCTGGTTGGCCTCAAATGCCATGCGGTCTGCCGGAGCAGACCGCATGGAAAACTGCAGATTCGATGCATCGACCGCGCTGGGATTATGCCAGCAGCCGATTGACCTTCTCTTCGATTACTTCCTTCGAGACGTAGCCGACGATCTGGTCGGCCACCTTGCCGCCCTTGAAGAACAGCAGGGTCGGGATGCCGCGAATTCCGTAGCGACCCGGCGTGGCACCATTCTGGTCCACATTCACCTTGGCCACCTTCAGGCGGCCGGCATAGGACTCGGCAACCTGGTCCACAATCGGTCCGATCATCTTGCAGGGACCGCACCAGACAGCCCAAAAATCGACCAGAACCGGCTTGTCGGATTGAAGAACTTCCGTTTCAAACGAAGCGTCGCTGACTTCCAGTACTGCTGTGCTTGCCATATCTCTCCTTTGTGCGCGAATCCTGTCTTGCGAGTCAACGCAACATCCTTCTATACGATGCACGAGGATACGGTCCGGTCGCAAGCGCGGCGCACAACCGTTTCCAGGCAAAGGAAAAGCGCCCGGACCTTGTAAGGTCACGGGCGCTAGAGCAGCCCTCCCCCAGAACTGCCCACGCGCTTGACTTTAGGTTGTTTTCTGGCGAATAGCAAGAAATCTTGAGTAAGAGTAGATGGTAACCATGACTATTTACTATTTTATTACTAACCAAATCCGGCCAGTTCCTCACTGCTACTCAGTCTGGCTCTCAATCTGTGCCGCGTCCGCCCAGGATCGCTGCTCCCAGTGCTGCTGTGCCCCGACACGGACAAACTCCGTCTCCAGCAGTTCATAGTCTGTCTGCGGTAGCCAACCGGCATCGGCAAGAGCGGCTTGGACTGCGGCCATGGCCAGAGTGGAGCTGGACTCACGGATCAGAAGCACCGAAGGGCCTGCTCCGCTGAGCGTAACCGAGAGAATCCCGGCATGACCGACCAGCGGAAGCAGTGGCTCCAGCAACGGGCAGATGGCGCGACGAAAGGGCTGATGCAACCGATCCCGCGTGGCCGCTGCCAGCAGTTCCGGGCTGGCCGCGGCAAAGGCGGGAGCCAGCAGCGCTGCCGCCTGGAGGTTGGCCACCACGTCGGCGCGGGAATAGCTCTCCGGCAGTACGGCGCGTGCCTGGCTGGTGGCCAGCGGACGGGATGGCATGGCGACAATGGCCGACCAGTCCCTTGGAGGCGCAATGGAAACCGACGGCAGGCGGCTGGAAGCGGCATCAGCCTGGAATGGCGCGGCTGCCACTACCATTCCGCCCATCCAGCAGGCTGCCGCATTGTCCGGGTGACCTTCCAGTGCGACTGCCTCGGCAAGAATCCGCTCTCCGGACCAACCGAGTTCCCCGAAATACGTCGCCAGACAGATGGCGGCCAGCCGACCCGCAGCAGAGGAGCCACAACCCATGCCCAGCGGAATGCCATTCCGCATGCGCATGGCAAGTGGAACCACCGGACGCCCTTCCCGCGACAACAGGGCCTGGTAGGTTTCCAGGATCATGTTGCTGTCCAGACGCGAGCACTCGGCCACATTCCGGCCTGCGGCCAGTATGGAATACTCCTTGGCAGCACGGGCTTCCACTTCCAGCACAAAATCCAGAGCGATAGCAGCCGTATCAAAAGCCGCGCCCAGATTGGCCGAAGTAGCAGGCAAACGCAGATGACAGGATTCCACCGGCATCACGCGCTAGCCTCTTACAGCCTGGATTTCCGTAACCGAGCGCAGCGCTGTCAGCACGGCCTGCGGCGTGGCATCCACGGACATGGCATTGCGACGCAGCGGCTCCATGGCAGCGGCCACCGGGGCGGCTTCTTCCGGTTGCAGCAGTGTGCCGCGATGGAAGTCAATCGTGTAGTCGGCGTCCTTGAGAGTGTGTCCGGTCAAGACCAGCACCACTGACTCCGAGCGTCCGATGCGCCCATCGGCAACCAGCTTGCGCAGTCCGGCCAGCGTGACGGCCGAGGCCGGCTCCGAGCCAATGCCCTCACGTCCCAGCTCGGCTTTAGCCACAGCAATCTCACCTTCGGTCACGTCCAGGCACCAGCCGCCGGTCTCATGAATCACCTGGGCTGCCTTCCGCCAGCTTGCCGGGTTTCCAATCCGAATGGCCGTGGCGCGGGTGTGCGCCTCCACCGGCTCCAGGCTTGAGCCGCCATTGGCGGCAAAGCTTCGCGCCAGTGGAGCCGATCCTTCGGCTTGAATGACGGTGATGCGGGGCAGGCGGTGAATGAGACCCAGTTCCTTCATTTCGCGGAAGCCCTTGCCCAGCGCCGAGCTGTTGGCAAGGTTGCCGCCGGGTACCAGAATGTGATCGGGGACATTCCAGTCCATCGCCTCGGCAATCTCCAGGGCTGGCGTCTTCTGGCCCTCCAGACGATAGGGATTGACGGAGTTCAGCAGGTAGATCGGCGCCTCCTGAACGATATGCGAAAGCACCCGTACGCAGCCATCAAAGTCTGTCTCCAGTTGGCAGGTGACCGCACCATAATCCATAGCCTGGGAGAGCTTGCCCCAGGCTATCTTTCCCTGCGGAATCAGCACCAGGGAACGCAAACCGGCGCGCGCCGCATACGCAGCCATGGCAGCCGAGGTATTTCCCGTGGAGGCGCAGGCCACCCACTCAAAGCCGCGTTCCCGGGCCACGCTCAGGGCCGAGGTCATGCCGGTGTCCTTAAAGGAGCCGGTCGGATTCATCCCTTGATGCTTGGCAAAGAGTGACTCCAGTCCAAGGGCGCGGGCTGCAATCGGAAGCGGGTAGAGCGGCGTATTGCCTTCTCGCAGGGTGACGGCATTCTCCTGCCGATCCAGGATCGGCAGCAGCTCCCGGAACCTCCATACGCCGGACTGATCCAGAGTTTCCTGGGAGAGACGGCGTTCGCGCCAGAGCCACTTCAGAGCTCCGGCATTAGGGCGGTCGGTGCCTCCCACATGATTCCATCCGGGATAGATGACTTCAAATAAATCGCCGCAATCGGCACATCGAAAGTTAGGTCCGGCCTGATCGCCGTGTATAAGTTGGCCGCAGCCAAAACAGCGGAGCTTATGCAGATTATCGCTCA